>CAZOSU010000085.1:0-9408 GCA_964582515.1 uncultured Acetatifactor sp.
AAAGCACTTTTTGAGGAGTTTGTAAATTATATTACAATCAATGTATCAGAGTTTTATCGTAATCCTGACCAATGGAAAATGCTGGACGAGCAGATTTTCCCGGAGTTAATCGGAAAATTCGGCAAGAACCTTAAGATTTGGAGTGCTGCCTGTTCTACAGGTGACGAGCCCTATTCTTTGGTTATGGCACTTTCCAGGCATGTACCTTTAAATCAGATTAAGATTATTGCTACAGACCTTGATAAGCAGGTTATCGCAAAAGCGAAGGTGGGTTTATATAATGCCAAAAGTATTGCTGCAGTTCCGGAGGAATTTAAAAAGAAATACTTTACCCAGGTAGGTCCTTCCTACAAGATATCCGATGAGATTAAAGCTCGTGTAGAATTTAAAGAACACAATCTTTTAAAAGATACTTATCCGTCCGATTGTCATTTAATCGTGTGCAGAAATGTACTGATTTACTTTACAGAGGAAGCAAAGGACGAGGTGTTCATGAAGTTCCAGAAGAATCTGAAGCCGGGGGGCTTCTTATTCATCGGCAGTACGGAGCAGATTATCAATCACCGTGATATGGGTTATGGCAGAAAGAGTTCGTTCTTTTACGAGAAGGTTTAGAAGTAAAAATTTAAGCTGTGAATTTCGGAGGAAATTCACAGCTTTTCTTATAGGCTGGAAGTTCTTAGGAACAATTGAATGTTTTAATGGCTAGAAATATAATTGAAAATGCTTATATTATGTGCGCGAGGATATATATGGACAAAAGAACGATTGGGAAATTGGTAAATTATGAACGGAATAAGAACAAAATAAGTGTGCAAAAATTGACAGAGGGAGTTTGCTCCGTATCTGCTCTTGTCAGACTGGAAAATGGGGAGCGTATGCCGGACTTTTTTGTATTAGAGAGAATTTTTGAACGTTTGGGAAAGTCAATCAATAAAATAGAGTATTTATATGATGAAGCCATTTATGAAATATATTATCTTAGAGAAATGATAGAAAGTCATTTGGAGAGAAAGGAATACGAAGAAGTAAGGGAAGCTCTTTCGTATTATGCAGAGATTGTGGAAGATGGTAACATTTTGCATCAGCAGTATATATATATGATAAAAGCGGTGCTTGCGGCAGAAGAGGACGATAATCATCTACATGCGTTTGAATTGGTGGATATGGCACTGAGATTAACTGTTCCGAAGTGGTCCTTTCATAATCTGAATTCCAAAGTATTAGGGGAAGGTGAACTTGTTCTTCTTCTGATGTGGATACAGGAAAAGCTGGCAAATGATAAGTCCTTTCATATGGTGGATGGGGAAATTCTTTTACAATACATAGAGAGAACGTGCAGTGAAGAAGAGGTAAAAGCAAATATATATTGTAAAGCAGCCTGGGTATTGGGAACAATGGCAATAAAAGCCAGTGATTATATGAGTGCACTACAATATAGTATCCCCTGCGTAGAATTGTTGACAAGAAATAGTCTCTTGCTTCATTTGCCGCAATTTCTGGAACGTATCGTTTCTTTGGCGGAAAGGGAGGATGTAGTTTTATACCGGGATTTCAAGAAAATGCGGGATGCTCTGAAAAGTGTTTCAGAAGAATATGGAGAAACGTGGGTGGCAGAGGAGCTTGCACTGTGGAAAAATTATAGGCAACAGGAGTTTTACTTGATATCGGAGGTACTGGAGCAGGAGCGGAAGATTATCGGACAATCCCAGGAAAAATTGGCAGATTCACTTGGGATAGACCAAAAGACTGTTTCAAGAATTGAAAGCGGAAAGTATAAACCTAAGGCAGGAACCTTTGAGCGGATTAAAAATCATCTGGAGATACAGAGAGACATATGCTCCACCCGAATAGTAGTGGAGGATTTTCGATTGCTGGAAATGGAAAGAGAGATTGCCAGATTGAATTATCGGCGCAGAGAGGAGGAGGCAGAGGTTCTATATAAGCTTCTTAAGGAGGAATTGTCACCTGAGTGGAAAGAGAATGTGCAATATGTGAAGTATATGGATACCTTGTTTGCAAAGGAGCTGGGAAGGATAAATGCTGAGCAGGCAATTCCTTTATGCATAGAGGCGTTTGCTGTTACCAGAGAAGGGCTTTCCTTTGGGCAACTGGATAAAGTATGTTTGAACAGAACGGAGTCTTTCATTATAAACTATATTGGAAGGTGTCTAGATGAGTTGGGGAGAAAAAAGGAAACCATAGCGCTACTGGAGAGGGTGTTACAAGGATATTGGAACAGCAAAATTGATGCAAAATATCATTATGCGGCGTTATCGTTGCTTTATCATCATTTGGCCATTGATTACGAGGAGTGTGATGATTTTTTTAAAGGGATAAAGTATTGTGATAAATCAATTATTCACGAATTCCATTGTAAAAGAGGTGGAGATTTGGGATATGCTCTTGCACAAAGAACATATACATTGGTGCGGATGAGCGGTGAAGAAGAGACTACGAAGGAAACGTATCGGCAGGCTTACCAAATTATGAAATTGATGAAAAAGGAAAAGCATATGATAAGCCTGCAGAAGATGTATATTAATCAATATGGAGAAGATATTGACTAATATCTAGTAGTGTCTGATTCAGTGTCACCAAAAGAATATGTTTCAATAATGGGCTCTGCATTTGTCTCAGATGAATATGAAGATGCATTAGCATTTATACAGGTAGAAGTCAGCAATAATCCTGTAAGAAGAAATAGAGAGATTTTTTTTGTTACTTTTTTCATTTGAATAATACTCCTTTTTGTTAATTACAGTCATATTTTATTGGAAAGAGAAAAGAAAACTTATACCAAAAGTGGATTTATTTATTCCAGTTTTGGTATAAGTTTTGGGAGAAAGATGGTGTATTATTTAGTTACCGAGTGAAACATATGATAAAATAATTTGTACAGATTATATTAGGCCTAAAACAAAGTGGATTTCGGGGAGAATATTTAGGAGAAAGGCCATCTCTTTCAGAGATGTTAAAGTGAAAATGAAAAGAGTAGCAATCATAGTTTTAGCAAATTTATTTTTATGGTTTAATGTGATGTCTGCAAGTGCAAGTGAAGGTGCGGAGAAAGTATATTCAGTAGAAGAGTATACCAGCATAATTCAGGAAATTTGTGATGAAGCTAATGTGGAGTTTGATGTTGAGGTACCGGAAGGGCTTGTGATTACAGAAGAGGTTCTTCGGAGTGGAGTTGAAAATACAGAATGCTTTGTAGAATATTATTTAGAAAATCAAAACAGTGTGGTTATGGAAGAAAACGCTGGTAAGGCTGTGGGCACAAAACGGAATGGTGGAGTGAGCACATTTGCAATGCCAGTAACATCAACGGTTTACGGAAATACAAAGATAACCTCCCCATATGGCTACGCGTATATCTGTGCTACAGCTAATGTTACTGTTAATGTACAAAATAGTAATGTAATGTCTGTTAATAGTCTGTCAGTACAGCAGTTAGGAGCTAGTATGAACTTTGATTCATGGACAACAAATAGTTCAAGTGTATCAACAAATTCTCCGTCAAATGGTTGGATTACTGTGAATGCATCTGGTACAGCAGTATATTCTTTTACAGAACCTATTGGAGGCATTAAATTAGGATATACATGTATTCAGAATGTTTCAATTCAAATTGCTTGTGATTAGGAGTGTATAGAATGGAAATTATAACAATAGGATTTACTGTAGTTAGTGCTATCCTGCGGCTTACATTTTTATTACTTGGGATAGCTGCCTTTTGGAAATATCTTAGAACTAAATAGTGCAAATAGAAATGGGAGTATATCACAACGATATACCCCCATTTTTTAATAATTCTGCATCAATACAGATAAAATGTGGTTTGCATATTTGGTAAATGCAGGTCGATTGCGCTTGAGCTCGTCGGTAACTTCAAAAAACAATTCCTTGCTCTTGTACTCCCGTTTAAAGAAGGGCTCAATAACATAATCCCACTGTGGCAGGTATGAGGAGTACTTCCTGGTGTAGCAGGTAGCGCTGGTGGCCTGCATGCGGTGGTCCTTGTCCACAAAGCTGGCTACGGATTTATGAAGCGCCACATCCTCTGCGGGCAGATAGTAGTAATCCTTGTAGTTGGAGTAGAAGTACTTTAATTCTTCCTCGTAGATGGGAACCCGAATCTGTCCTTCGGTGCCGCTTCCCTTAAAATACAGGTTCCCCCATGCGCAGGAGATTTCCCGGGGAAGGGGAACCGGGAATACCACGGTCATTAATAGCTCCTGATGCTTTCGGCCGGATAAGTCCTTATAGGAATTGGCCTGTACCTTTCTGGCCTTGACCTCACTGTGGAACAGGTCGTAGTAAGCCAGCACAGGCAGAATCTGAAGCATTCCCTTAATATCCTCGAAATTGTGCAGGAGCAGACAGTCCTGTGCGTATTCCGTAGGGCTCTTGACATAATCATGATAAATACCGATTAATTCGCCGCCACTGAAGGTGTCCTCCCTGTTAAGACCGAGGAACAGCTCCATGGTCTTTTGCTTACAGTTGGGCAGCTTTAAGAAATATTTATAGGGAGAGATACGCTTGTAAATATCCAGTCCCTCGTATTCATCAAAGTTATAGGGAAGGCCAAGAAGCTGACATTTCTGGGTAATAAATGGTAAATCAAAATTGTTCCCGTTAAAATGAATCAGATAGCGGTAATCCTTTGCAAAATCAAAAAAGGACTCCAGCACCGCTTTCTCGTCTTCGTAGTTTTCTGCAAACCATTGGCGGATGTACCAGCTTCCCCCGCTGTAGAAGGCGCATCCAATCAGGTAAAGGCAGGCACCCTTAGCAGTAAAGCCTGTGGTCTCAATATCCAGAAAAAGTGCTTTTTCCAAGGGCAAATGACGCTCTAAAGGATAAGCAATATCAAAATTTTCAATCTGTGCGCAAATCGATTTCATACCTGACCCCATTTCTTTAAATATCTTTCCACATAATCGTATCATAAAATCATAAAAAGCTGTAGTATTTTGTTTGAAAAAATAGTAAAATTAAAGGAATAAAAACTCACAACATTAAAAGAAAGGTAGGAGAAATATGGCAAGAGCATCCTTTATAGGTGGTGTACACCCATATGATGGTAAGGATTTATCCAAGGATAAACCCATTAAGACCATATTACCCAAGGGAGATATGGTGTATCCATTGTCCCAGCACATCGGAGCTCCGGGGGCGGCTATTGTCGCAAAGGGCGACAGGGTTCTTGTAGGGCAGAAGATTGCGGAGGCCACCGGATTTGTGTCGGCACCAATTTATGCCACGGTATCCGGTACCGTTAAGAATATTGAACCGAGAAGAGTTGTTACAGGCGACAGCGTAATGAGTATCATCGTGGAGAATGATGAGCTTTATGAAGAAGTGGAGATGAAACCTGTAAAGCCTTTAGAGCAGATGACAAGCGAGGACATCGTAAATGCAGTAAAGGAAGCGGGCATTGTAGGTATGGGCGGCGCAGGCTTCCCCACCTTTATCAAGCTCTCTCCCAAGGAACCGGATAAGATTGATTATGTTATCGCTAACTGCGCAGAATGTGAGCCCTATCTGACCTCGGATTACCGCCGTATGATAGAGGAGCCGGAGAAGGTAGTAGGGGGGCTTAAGATTGTTTTAAAGCTATTCAAAAATGCCCTTGGTATTCTGGCAGTAGAGGATAATAAGAAGGATTGTATCAAGCTTCTTAGAGAGCTGACCAAGGACGAGCCACGTATCGTGGTGAAATCCTTAAAGACCAAGTATCCCCAGGGTGCGGAGCGTACCCTTATTTACGCTACCACCGGCAGACAGATTAACTCTAAAATGCTCCCGGCGGATGCAGGCTGTGTGGTAAACAATGTGGATACCATCTGTGCGATTTACAGAGCCGTGACTGAGGGAAGACCCTTGATGGAAAGAGTGGTGACCGTTACCGGTGACGCTATTGCAAACCCGCAGAACTTTAAGATTCGTATCGGCATGAATTATGCCCAGCTGGTGGAAGAAGCAGGCGGCTTTAAGACAGAGCCGGAGAAGATTATCTGTGGTGGTCCCATGATGGGCTTTAGTATGTTTGGTCTGGATGTACCCTCCACCAAGACATCTACAGCACTTTTATGCTTAACTCATGATGAGGTGGCAGCAAGTGAGCCCGGCCCATGCATCAACTGTGGACGCTGTGTGGAAGTATGCCCGGGTAGAATTGTGCCCAGCAAGGTGGCCAGCGCGGCAGAGCACTTTGATGAGGAGTGCTTCCTTGCCTTAAATGGTATGGAGTGCTGCGAGTGTGGCTGCTGTAGCTTTGTTTGTCCTGCGAAGAGACCGCTGACGCAGGAGATTAAGTCCATGAGAAAAATGCAGCTGGCAAAGAAGAAAAAGTAGGAGGTGCGGAAGATGAGTGAAGAAAAGAAAATGTATAAAGTATCCTCCAATCCGCATGTGCGCTCCAAGGTAAGCACTAACGGTATTATGATGATGGTAGTGCTTTCTCTGATGCCTGCCACAGGATTTGGTATTTACAATTTTGGAATTCGTGCGCTGTTGCATGTGCTGATTACGGTTGGTGCAGCGGTGCTTACAGAGTTTGTGTTTGGTCTGCTGCGTAAAAAGCAGACAATTGGTGATTTGTCCGCGGTGGTAACGGGACTCCTTCTGGCATTAAATCTCCCTGTGAGTGCTCCTCTTTGGATTGGAGCCATGGGTAGTGTGTTTGCTATTTTGGTGGTAAAGATGTTATTTGGCGGCTTAGGGCAGAACTTTATGAATCCTGCCCTTGCAGCAAGATGCTTTCTGCTGATTTCTTTCCCGGCCCTGATGACCAATTTTGAATGTGATGCATATACAGGAGCCACACCTTTGGCAGCATTAAAGGCAGGGGAAATGGTGAACGTAACGGATATGATTATCGGTAAAACAGCAGGAACCATTGGTGAGACAAGCATGATTGCCATCGTGCTTGGTGCATGTATCCTGATTATGGCAGGCATCATCGACCTGCGTATTCCGGGAAGCTATATTGTGACCTTTGCCATCTTTGTACTGGTATTTGGCGGAAGAGGCTTTGACCTACAGTATATGTCTGCCCAGTTATCCGGTGGCGGTCTGATGCTGGGTGCTTTCTTTATGGCTACCGATTATGTGACCAGACCGATTACCAAGAAGGGACAGTATGTGTTCGGTATTTTCCTTGGTATTATGACCGGTATTTTCCGTATCTTCGGACCATCCGCAGAGGGTGTATCCTATGCAATTATTCTGGGTAACATTGTTACGCCGCTTATCGAGAAATTTACAATGCCTGTTCCTTTTGGCGGAAAGGTAGGTAAGAAGAATGGAAAATAAGAAAAAAGATGTTTCTGTGATGTTAAAGGAGGCGGTGATTTTATTTGCGATTACTTTAATATCCGGTCTTATCCTTGGCTTTGTGTATCAGATTACCAAGGAGCCTATCGCTGCCCAGGAGGCAAAGGCAATTCAGGAGGCATGTGCAGCGGTATTCCCCGGAGAAACGGATGTGACCTTTGAAGAAACCGGGTATGTGCCAAGTGCGCAGCTTACCGGAGAAATCGCAG
This sequence comes from uncultured Acetatifactor sp., assembly GCA_964582515.1. Taxonomy (GTDB): domain Bacteria; phylum Bacillota; class Clostridia; order Lachnospirales; family Lachnospiraceae; genus Acetatifactor. Next base: position 7,554 of record CAZOSU010000085.1, read on the forward strand.
ATACCGGAGTAGAAATCGGTACTATATATAAGGCGCTTGCCCAGGATGGTTCTGCCAAAGGATATGTGGTGGAGGCTACCACAAAAGAGGGATATGGCGGCAACATCGTAATCTATGTTGGTATTTCTAACGATGCGGTGATAAACGGCGTATCCATCTTAGAAATCGCAGAGACTCCGGGCCTGGGTATGAATGCGGAGGAGGTGCTGGTACCGCAGTTTGCAGGGAAGCAGGCAGAGAGCTTTACTGTAACAAAGAATGGCAGTACACAGTCCTCTGAGATTGATGCCATTACCGGTGCTACGGTTACTTCCAAGGCATTTGTAAATGCGGTGAATGGTGCGGTAAGAGTGGTATGTGAAGAATTAGTGGAAGGAGGAGAATAATATGGCTGGAAATTCAAAAGTGACGGAACGTCTGGTAAACGGTATTATTAAAGAGAATCCTACCTTCGTACTGATGCTTGGTATGTGTCCTACTTTGGCAGTTACTACCTCAGCAATGAATGGTCTGGGCATGGGTCTTACCACAGCGGTGGTGCTTGCCCTCAGTAATATGATTATCTCTCTGATGAGAAGGATTATTCCCAACAAGGTACGTATTCCTGCGTTTATCGTAATTATTGCCTCCTTCGTAACCGTGGTACAGCTTCTTTTGCAGGCATATCTTCCGTCCTTAAATGATGCGCTTGGTGTGTACATTCCATTGATTGTTGTAAACTGTATCATTTTAGGTCGTGCAGAAAGCTATGCTTACTTTAATCCTCCCATCCCATCATTATTTGATGGTATCGGTATGGGTCTTGGCTTTTCGATGGCACTTACCTTAATCGGCGGCTTCAGAGAGCTGCTTGGCGCAGGAGAGGTATTCGGCTATCGTGTGATGCCCGAGAGCTTTACACCAATTGGAATTTTTGTGCTGGCTCCCGGTGCGTTCTTTGTACTGGCGACCCTTACCGCCATCCAGAACTACATCAAGCTTCGCGGTGCAAGGAAGGGGAAGGATACCAGTAAGATTGGCTCCGGCTGCAGTGAGGATTGTATGAATTGTGGTGAGAAGGGCTGTGGTAAGCGTTTCTATGATAATACAGAAGAAGTAAAGGAGGAGAATTAAATGGAAACCGTAAAAGAGTTACTTGTTATTTTGATTAGTTCTTCTCTGGTAAGTAATGTTGTACTTAGTCAGTTTTTAGGACTTTGTCCCTTCCTGGGTGTATCTAAGAAGACCAACACCGCTGTGGGAATGGGGGTAGCAGTTATTTTCGTTATTACCCTTGCCAGTGCTGTGGCAGGTGTAATGTATGAGTTCATTTTAGTACCCTTAGGCATTGAATATCTCCAGACCATCTGTTTTATTTTAGTAATTGCAGCACTGGTTCAGTTTGTGGAAATGTTCCTGCGTAAGGCAATTCCGTCCCTCTATGAGGCACTGGGAGTATACCTTCCGCTGATTACCACCAACTGTGCAGTACTTGGTGTAGCACTTACCAACGTGCAGAAGGAATATGGAATTTTAGCAGGTGTGGTAAATGGCTTTGCAACGGCAACCGGTTTTACCATTTCCATTATTATTCTGGCAGGTATCCGCGAGAAAATTCAGTACAATGATGTGCCTGAAAGCTTCAAGGGCATGCCCATCGTTCTGCTTACCGCAGGACTTATGGCCATTGCGTTCTGTGGCTTCTCCGGACTTTTGTAAGGAGGTGCGCGTATGTTTCAGGGGATTCTTATTGCGGCCTGCATCGTAGGAGCTATCGGTATTTTCATCGGTTTGTTCCTGGGCGTGGCCGGTATTAAATTCAAAGTAGAGGTAGATGAGAGAGAAGAGGCTATTTTAGGCACTCTTCCCGGAAATA
>CAZOSU010000086.1:0-9335 GCA_964582515.1 uncultured Acetatifactor sp.
CTTATTGGGCGCTAATTCCTTTAATCCCTCTGCGGTAGGAAGTTCTAAGTTCACGCTCATTCTGTCCGCTAAAAAGCCTGTTAAACGGATTAGCTGAGGGTCTGCACCGGGAATGGCCTTCACATGGATATAGCCGTTAAAGCGGTACTTATTTCGAAGCAGATAGACGGTCCGGTAAATCAGCTCCATGGTGTAGGTGGGACTCTGCACAATACCTGAGCTTAAAAACAGTCCCTCAATATAATTCCTGCGGTAAAACTCCATGGTCAGAGTACACACCTCCTCCGGAGAAAAAATAGCCCTGGGCACATCATTAGAGCGACGGTTAATACAGTACTTACAATCATAAATACACTCATTGGTCTGCAAAATCTTCAGCAGGGAAATACATCTTCCGTCCCCGCTGAAGCTATGGCAGATACCGCCCTTGATACAGTTCCCCATGTCCTTTCCGTTGCCCTTACGCTCCACACCCGAGGACGTGCAGGCCACGTCGTACTTGGCGCTGTCCGCCAGGATACCCAGCTTGTCCATAAGGGACATCTCCTGTTGAGTGGTAATGCTTTCTATGATATTAATATGTTTCTTTTCGTATGTGATTAATTCCTGCATATTACTACTATCTCCGATTAGAACAAACGTTCTTTTTCTTGATAATAGCACATATGTTCGATTTTTGCAACAATTCGCACTAAAAAACTCCCAAAGATTTCAAAAACCTTTGGGAGTTGCCCGCACTATGCTTCTATAATGTCTCACGATCCTTTATTTCATAATTCAAATATATTGATTTTGGCGAATACCTCTCATCTTCTATCTGCTGTAAAAGCTCTGTAACTGCTGTCGCTGCGACCCCCTCCAGATTCGTTGAAACGGTTGTTAATTTAGGTGTAATATAATCTAAAACATTAATATTATCAAATCCCATCAGGCCAAAATCATCAGGACAACACACGCCATTGTGCTTCCCCCATCTCATAATATTCAGGGCATATATATCCCCCGAACAGAGAAAAGCTATCCTTTTGTCCTTATTCTCTCGAAGTGTTTCATCAACGATAGGCAAATAGTCATTTTTATCAATAACATTAAACTCCATGCCCGGATTCTGATTTGCCATCTGTTGAAATCCCTGTAATCTATGTTCATGAACATAAATATTAATATTCTTCTCATTCTCCAACGGAGGACAAACAAAAACAATCTTATCATAGCCCTTAGATAATATCAGCTTAACAGCATCCATCATTGCCGCCATCTCGTTAATCTGGACTGTCGTAAAAGAATCTGACACATGATTTCCAATACAAACAATGGGTAAATTCAGAGACAATAAAAATTTCTCAAACTCTTCACCTTTATTTAACGGACTTATCAGAATACCTTCCATCTGACGCCCTGCCAGTCCTTGTATCAATTTTTTTTCTGCATCCAGGTCTTCATCACAAACCACTATATTCGTAAAATATCCCTTTTTATCTGCCTCTTTATTAATAATATCTAATGACTGAACAAAATACATATTCTCCACATTGATTGTTACAACACCTAAAGACATTGTTCGACCGTGGTTTAAGCTTCTAGCCAACAAATTCGGACGATAATTATATTGCTCCGCAATCTCCATTATCTGTCTTTTAGTTTCTTTTCCCACGCTTCCTTTTCCGCTCAACGCGCGTAATACGGTTGTCCTTGAAACGCCACATTTTTCTGCGATTTGATTTACAGTAATCGACATAGAAATACCTCCGTTTTTGCAAAACGTACGTATCAAGTATAGCATACCTTTAAAGCGCAGACAATGATTACTCTCCTACATTAAACTTATTCATGGACTCATCCAATCTTTGTACCTGTTCCGTGAGCTTGTTTGAAAGTTCTAACAAATCATCCACTGTAGTTACCTGTTGCTGTGTCCTTTCCGTTACCAGCGTAACCGATGAAACTGCCTCCTCAGTCACAGCAGATATGTTCTGCATCTTATCCACAGAGGTATCCTTAACTACTTGCATCTTTTCGATACTAAGTATAATAAGATTCACCTTACGCAACAGTTTTTCTACTTCCTTTGACATGGAATCAAACGAAACTTTTGTATCACCTACCACATCAGCCTGTTGCTGAATGATCTCCCCTGCTTTATTGGCATTCTCAACAACAACCTTTGTTTCTTCATCAATTGCTTCTACAATACTATGAATCTCTGCGGTTGCAATTACTGATTGATCAGCCAGCTTTTTGATAGAATCCGCAACAACAGTGAATCCTCTTCCTGCCTCCCCAGCCCTTGCAGCTTCAATGGATGCATTCAAAGACAAAAGAGTGGTTTCTTCCGCAATAGAACTGATTGTATCAACAATTTTTTCAATTTCTCTTGTTCGCAGATTCAGTTTCTCGATATTACAGATTACCAAATCTGTTATACTTATAGTTTCCACCACCTTTTCTTGTAATTCCATCATTTGCTGTACACTTATACCAATGGAATTCTGCGTCAAATCAGCAATCTCTTTGATTTCTCTTGTATCCTGGTCCACCACTTCAATCTGCTCTGCAAGACCTTCCATATCATTTACACCTGCAATGGTATCATCTGCCTGTTGTGATAATCCATCTTCAATCTCTTCCATTGCTCTGAATATATGATTGGCAGAATCCGAAATACTTACAGAAGAATCTGTCACTTTTTTTACAGATAGTGATACTTCTGCACTTACATCTCTTGCATCTTCCAAAAGGCCGGCAAAACTCTCCAACATCTGATTCATATGTAAAGCTAACTGTGAGAACTCATCCCTTTTCTTCACTCTGAACTTTGTTGCAATATTTCCATGTGCAACCTTTTCAAGATTTCGAATGAAATAACTGATTGATTTATTAATTGACCAGGACAGACCACCTCCAACACCTATTGCGAATATACACGCCAAAAGCATGACGATAATCACCACATATTTTATCGTTTGAATCTGCCCCATAAAGATATCATTAGGAATCAACGCACATACCATGGAATTAGTGTTAATCAGCTTTGTGTAGACCAGCAGGTTCTTTACTCCATCCACATCAACATTCTCCATCACTCCGGATTTCTCCTCTGAGGAGCGCATTGTTTCATAAACACCATATGTCGTAAAGAAGCTTTCCTTCTCTCCTACATTACTGATTTCTATTCCGTCCTCTGTAATAAATGATACCTTGCTTCCTTCGCCGAAATCAATTTGATTCAAGCCATTAACAATAGCCTCTTTATCAATATCAATCATTAATACTGCATTTTTCTTGTAAAAAGCCTTCACCAGCCTGACTGCATAAGAATCTTTATCCACATTCAAAATGTCATCTACAGGTGAAGATGTTCCAAGCCAATAATACCTTTGTTCATCACCGGCTATATACTGTCCCTGCTCCGAATTTATATATTGCTCATACAAATTTTCAGAAGTAGCTTTATGTGTGGATACAGAAGCCACACCTTCAGAGAAAAAATACATATTATGAATAAACACATCCGCTGCCGAGCGTGTAACCATCTCTTCCTTTTTTAACTGTCGATATTTAACTTCTTCTACATCCTCCATTCGTCCTTCCAGATAATCGGTCACCTCAGTATCTGTTAAATATTCCACCGCTGAACTTTTTACTGTATCAAATCCAAAAGAAAAATATTCTCCCAACATCTCTAAAGATTGTCTGGCTGAGGAATTATAGCTTTCTCTGATTGTATTAGCACCAATAGAATACGAAATCAAACCAACTAGAATAATAAAAGTAATCATTAACAGATAGGAGCCTAGCAACTTTGTTCGAATAGAACCAAAAGAGAGTTTTTTCTTTTCCCTGCCAGTTGTTTTTTCTTTTTGCTTTCTCTTCATTGCGTGCCTCCTTTTTACACTTGCAAACGAACCACATTAAAGGACATGGGTTTGACAATAAGCTTACACTTCCCATCCGTCAGACTTACATCTGCATTTTCTCTAGGGATAACAGCATCATGTTGTATTTCATTTGTCATCTTTCTATCCGTCGCTGTCAATTCCACAGATTCCACCACAGCATTTATAGAAAATCCCTGTAAATCAATCTCGACCTCCTGCGCCTCATCCTCTGAACGATTTACAGCAAAAACTGCAACTTCGCATTTTTCTTCATCCCATGTTGCAACAGCATCAATATAAGAGACACACCCAAACTCCGCACAAGAATACGATGGTCCTTCCGTTACAGTCTGCAATACTGTTCCTTTCGCATAATTTGCAAAATAATAAAACGGATAATAAATAGTCTGTAACCAGATGTCTCCACCTTTTTCTGTCATGATGCATGCACTGATATTAGTTAGTAAGGATTGACAGGCAATTTTGATTACATCTGCATTCCGTAACATCACCATCTGCATTCCGGCAAATAACAATGCATCCTCCAACGTATATATCTGTTCACTGATTGCAGGCGCAATCTCCCACGCTTTTCCTATTAACTCTTCATTTACAGAATCGCTGGGTTTTGACCACACTCCCCACTCATCTACACTAAAATAAATATCCTTCTTGCTTCTCTTCTTCTTTTTTATTACCTGTGCAACAGAACGAATTGTTTTTATGTATTCCTCCATATCAAGGGTCTGTGCCAGAAAATATTTTGTTCCCTTCTCCTGTCCACCGTAATACTGGTGCAACGCCAAATAATCCACCACATCATAAGTCTTATCCAAAACCTCCATATCCCATTCCGGATACGTTTCCATGGTGGATAAAGAACTTCCACATACAATAAGCTCTATGGTGGGATCTAATATTTTCATGGTTTTTCCGGCTTCTGCCGCAAGTTGTCCATAGTCCGAAGCAGATTTATGACCAATCTGCCATTTGCCATCCATCTCATTTCCCAGACACCACATCTTAATTCCATATGGTTCATTTACCCCATGAGATTTTCTTAAGTCACTATACATCGTTCCTGCCGGGAAATTACAATATTCCAAATATTGTACAGCTTCTTCAATGCCTCTCGTGCCAAGGTTCACTGTAAATATTGGTTCCACTCCGGCTTTTCTTGCCCAGTGCATGAATTCATCCGTTCCAAACTCGTTGGTCTCTATTGATTTCCATGCCAGTTCAATTTTCCTGGGGCGCTCTTCTCTTGGACCTACGCCATCTTCCCAATGATAGGCAGATACAAAATTACCACCCGGATATCGGACACAGGATACACCCATAGCTCTAACCGCATCCATCACATCCTTGCGAAAACCTTCTTCATCAGAAATTAAATTCCCCGGCTCATAGATTCCTGAATAAATGACTCTGCCCATATGCTCTAAAAAGGAACCATATAACCTTGCATCAATCTCACCAATTTTAAAAAGTATATTACAACTTATCTTTGTCTTTTCCATATTCCTATCCCTTCAATCCAGCACTTGCCATCCCTTCAACAAAATACTTTTGACCCAAAATATATAACACGAGCATCGGTAAAAGAGAAATCAATGCACCTGCAAATGCTGCACCATATTCAATTGTATTCTGGCCGACAAATAAAGCCAGACCGTTGGCCAAGGTACGCATATCCGTACTGCTTACTATAATCATTGGCCATAATAAATCATTCCATGAACCGTTTACACTTAAAATTATAAGTGTTATTAACGCCGGCTTTACTTGAGGAATCATAATCTTACCGAAAATACCAAACTCGGATAAACCATCAATTCTTGCAGCCTCAGCCAATTCCTTCGGGAGTCCGGCAAATGCTGCCCGCATCATGAAAATAGAACCGGCGACCGCAACACGCGGAATAATTAATCCCCAATACGTATCATACATCCCTAGTTTAAATACTACTAAAAACAATGGCACCATAATTACCTGAAAAGGAACCATCATTGTTGCTAACGTCATAAGAAAAAAAACGCTTTTCCCCTTAAAATCATAAAAGGCATACGCATAACCTGCCATACTATTTACCACCACCGCCAATGCCGTAGTAGCGCCTGCGTATATAACAGAATTCCCTATATATTTCAAAATATTAATTCTGTTCTGGACATCAACAAAATTCTGCAGCGTTATTGACTGTGGAATAAAGGTAGGTGGCCATGATATAATCTCTTTTTCGGGTTTAAATGCACTAAATGCCATCCAGACAATAGGAATCAGGACCAGCAATGCCAGAATGGTCAGAAAAAGAACCACCGGAATATTAATAATAAGTGTTTTAAAGCTTTTACCTTTGCGATTCACCTTAATCCTCCTGATTCATTTTACGATACATAAAAACTGTCACTATCATGATTATTGCAAACAAAACAACAGACATAGCCGATGCATAACCCATACTTGAACTTGAAGAAAACGCTTTTGCATATATGTAAGATACTGTGGATTCTGTTGTAAAATTCGGGCCACCATTTGTTGTAATATAAATAATATCAAAAATCTGTAAAGCACCTGCAAATCTAGTCATGAGTATATACCAGAAGGTAGGACGAATCGATGGTAATGTAATGTTAAAAAACTGCCTAATCTTACCTGCACCATCCATTTCCGCAGCCTCATACAAAGACCGCGATACCTGCTGAATAGCCGTAACATATATGATTGCAGATATACCAAAGCTTCTCCAAATGGAGATAAATGCTACTACAAAAATAGTTAAACCGGGAGAATTCAAAAAATTAATCTTCCCTAACCCCATTGCCTGCAAAGTCGCTGTAACAAAACCGATATTTGAATGCAAAATCATTCTCCACATAATACCAATAGCTGTTGCTGAGCAAATAACCGGAAGAAAGTATATTGCACGGAACAGTTTATTTCTAAAATTATTCTTAGTAATAAGCGCTGCTACTACAATTGCTCCAAATACCTGAATCGGAACCTCTAACATAGTGAATATTGCTGTAACCTTGAGACTGTTTAAAAATCGAGAATCTTTAAAGGCTGCTATATAATTGTCCAATCCTACAAATTCTGTTCTATTCAAAGTAATCGGTACCTCAAATACACTCAATCCAAAAGCAATCACTAGTGGAATCACATTGAAAACAAGCAACAAAATCACAGATGGAGCGATAAATAAATAAGCGCATCGGGATGGATTATTCCAATATTTTCTCACTTTGTTCATTCTCTTTCCCATTCTAGTTATCCTATAATTTCCTTAAAAATTCTTTATGACAAAAGGCCGATTGCAGTAATGACAACCGGCCTCATATCACTTATCACCAATATTTCTGCAAATTAATTATATCTTCCAACAATTTCCTCTGCTTTTGTCTGTATTTCTGTTAATGCATCCTCTGCCGTTATATCAGTAAACGCCATCAAATTAATCATTTCATATACTACTTCACTGATAATCGAATTTACTCCCGGGAAGCTTGAATCAACAATAAAATCAGTTGGCGCATCCGGATTTGCCTTGGACATTGCGCTTAATTTTGCACTTGCCTTATAAGCCTCTTTTTCCTGAACAGAGTATGTATATGCAGGAAATCCGTTTGCTACGGACCATTCCAATGCAGGACTACTTCCCTCCGCATTTTCTGTATTCCACCATTCAATAAACTTATAAGCCGCCGCTTTCTCTTCTTCACTCGCCTGATTCAATACAGAGAATCCTAATACTTCTACAGAATTCATATCACCCGCAGCACCTTGTGGAATTAAACCGATACCATAATTAATTCCGGCAGTATCTAAACCGATAGTTACCCATGGACCACCTACCGTCATACCAACCTGTCCTGCACTCATCATTGAATCTGTATCAGCTTCCAGCGGATTGTCATTATTTGTTACCATCTCTTTGTACATATTCAAGAAATCTGCATATCCCTCATTACCTTCAAAATTAGCTGCCCAGCTTCCATTTTCCTCTGTAACAGCAAGTCCACCGAATCTCTGCATGATATGAGCAATCTGATAAGAATAATCATAAGAAATTCCGGAACCATATACATTCTTGCTTTCATCAGAGATGGCTGCTGCATACTCCTTCCATTCTTCCCACGTTGTAGGCGGTGCTTCCGGATCTAATCCGGCAGCTTCAAACAAATCTTTATTCCAATACATATAGTAACCAACAATCTGGAATGGAACGAAATATAATGCATCTCCTTCGGAGCAATAATCCAAATAAGACTGAATAAAATCAGACTTATCCAGATTCGTGGTCTCAAAAATATCGCTAACATCCTGCATGTAATCACCGTAAGTAAAGCGATATGCACTAGATGAAAGAATCATAGTAGGACCTGCATTACCTGCTAAAGCTGTGGATAATTGGCTGTCAAAGTCCGCGGAAATATCCATATTCACTGTAATGCCATATTCGTTTTCTTTATTAAAACGATCCACAAGCTCAACCAGCATATCTCCATCTGCTCCGGTAAAACTATTCCAGAAAGATATTGTTGCACCTTCTCCTGCTACATTTGAAGACGCCTCGCCTACAACTTCTGCTTTTTTGTCTGTAGCAGTTGATGGTTCTGTTGTAGAACCACATGCAGTTAAAGATGCCATCATTGCAGCGGTAAGTCCTAATGATACTATTCTTTTATACTGTTTTTTCATATACTTTTCTCCTTCCAAGATAAAGTGTATTGAAAATGTACACGTGTACATTTCTTGTTGTAAATACAGCATAATACTGCACCAAATCATTGTCAATAATTTATTGAATCTTTGTTAAATTGTAACATTTCCGCTGTATAATTTTTGTAATAAATCAACACTTGCAATGTGTACTCGTGTACATTATATAAGTGTCTGACTTCTTTTGTTGCCACTTTTATCACAGTTAAATCCAAATAGTTAATTAAAAAACCGAAGGATTTCTCCCTCGGCTTTATCTGCTCTGAATCATTATAAAATTTTACTTCCATTTGCCATCAGCTTAAACTTCACGCCCAGCATGGCTGCTGCTCCGCGGCTCATCAACATACGTCCCAGGAAAATATCAAAGTACTCATACATGGTACAGATACGTTCATCAATCTGCAAATCCAGCGTAATGACCTTTTTCTCCGTATCAATGTGCAAATCTGCCTGGGTTACGGCATAGTTTACTCTGTCGTGGATATCGAAATTCTCCGGCTCCTTGGTGCGCACCCTGTTACGGCGTACATCGGTCTTATCCGCGATGATAAGAGCCGCAGAAACCACGTCTTTGGCTCCTCCGGTGGATTCGTCATGGTTACTGATGGCAGACACCACGGTCACACGGTCCTTTAAAGGCATATCTGTCTTTGACAGAATATCATTGGCAAGGAGACCGCCATATTCCGCATGATTCTTGCGGTTGATGGCATTGCCGATATCGTGCATGAA
>CAZOSU010000087.1:0-9320 GCA_964582515.1 uncultured Acetatifactor sp.
ACAAGAAGGATTCCTTCTACGCTTACAAGGCATGGCTGTCCGACGAGCCCTTCGTACATCTCTGTGGTAAGAGATATGTGGACAGAGTGGAAGAGGTAACTAAGGTGACTGTATACTCTAATCAGCCGGAGGTAGAGCTGTTTGTAAATGGCGAGAGTCTTGGCAAGAAGTCCAGTCCGGAGCATTTCTTCTACTTCGACGTACCTAATGAGGGTGAGTCCACATTGGTTGCAGTTGCAGGAGAGCTTAAGGATGAAAGCAAGATTCGTAAGGTGGAAGAATTTAACGATGCATATCGCTTAAAAGAGAAGAATGCGGTTCTCAACTGGTTTGATATCACCGAGCCGGAAGGCTACTTCTCCTTAAATGACAAGATTGGCGATATCATGAAGAAACCTCAGGGTATGGCACTCTTTGGCGGATTACTCTCACAGCTTATGCCTAAGGGCGAGGATGGAAAGCCGGCGGAGGTAATGGGCTTTGAGATGAATGATGCCATGATGAGCATGATGGGTGGCTTTACCGTACTTCGTCTCAGCGGGATGATTGGCACCATGGGTGTAAACCTTACCAAGGAGCAGTTACTTGACTTAAATGCAAAATTAAATCAGATTCCAAAAGCATAAAGGATATGTGCAGAGCTGTTACAGAAATGTAGCAGCTCTTTTTATGGGAATTGTGTATAAGAATCCGAGGTATGCTTTCCATGGATTTTCTATAAGATTGTGACTTTCTTCCTATAAAACATTTCTTTTTTCTGGCAAATGTGGTAAAATAAGAAAAAAATCTGACAGCAAAAGATGGGAGTGAAAAAGGTATGAAATATAGAATATTACTTGCGGGAAAAAACAGAGCAATCGTGGATGATTTTTTTCGGACGATGGATGATCGGTTTGAATGTCTGACCACATCCAATCGAAGCATGGATATTGCCAATCATATGAATTGGTTTAAACCCCATGCGTTTATTTATTGTTTTGCTTCCGAGTCCAAGGATGATATTATTCGCCTTACCGAAGCAATGACTTCCGTGGAAGAGGAGTACCGTCAGATTATACTCATCGGTGACCCGGAGCATTGTGAGGAATTTAACCGCCGGAAGCCTGAGATGGTAAAAATGGTGCTTCATCGTCCTATCACAGCTAATACCATTAAGGATAAGCTTTTGAAATACTTTGAAAAGAATAAGGTAGGTGTGGAAAAGGAAGAGAAGGATGAGGAGATGGAGAACCTGATTAGGTCTCTTCAGGAGCATGCGCCTAAGGAAGAGCCGGAGCACAAGACAGTGGAGAAAAATGCACAGTCTCTTGCACAGGATATTTTAAACCAACAGCAAAAGCCCCTTGATATTGCCACAATGGTACATGCTGCTGCAAAGAAGGTGGAACCGCAAAAAGAGCATAAAGCGGAAGCATCCGGGATGGCGGAGGCACCGGCTGTGGAAGAAGCGGCGGATAAGCCCCGGATGCCGGATTTATCTTCTTTGCCCACCGAAATTGTGGAGATGAAGCATATTTTGGTAATTGATGATGATTTAATGATGCTTCGTCTGGTGAAGGCTGAGCTGAAGGACCGCTATAACGTGGCCACTGCAGTGAGTGGTAAGGTGGGCTTGAAGTTCTTAGAGAGAAAGAGCACGGATTTGATTATATTGGATTATGAAATGCCTGAGGAGAATGGTGCGGAGGTGCTTGAAAAGCTTCGCGCAAACCCTATGACCAGAAATATTCCGGTGGTGTTTTTAACCGGTATGAATAATAGGGAGAAAATAAAGCAGCTTGTAGCCATGAAGCCTCAGGGGTATTTGTTAAAGCCCATAAAGTGTGAGCAGCTGGTTGCCACCATTAAGCAGATTATTGGGTAAAGCAGGAATTTTCAGAGAAAGGCACAGTGTTTGATATGGAAATAGAGAAGCAGGAAGAAAAGCTGCAGCTGACAGAGCTAATCGAGGTGGATAAGCTGCAGATGATTCAGGATACCTTTGCCGGCATAACAGGAGTGACCATCGGAATCTCTAATGCGGACGGAGTGATTTTGACGCGGGACACCCACTCTACGGAATTTTGTCAATGCTTTAATAAGAAATCTCCTATCGGGAGGGCAAGGTGCGAAAAATGTGATAAGGAAGGCACGGAGCTGGCTCTGCGCATGGGGAAATCCGTTACCTACCATTGTCATGCGGGACTCATTGATTTTGCGGCGCCCATCCTGGCTCGCGGAGAAATGATTGGTTGTATTACCGGTGGTCAGGTACGTACCGGAGAGCTGGATGAAGAGGCTCTGCGCAGGTATGCCGGAGAGCTGGAGGTGGACCCGGAGGCATATGTGGAGGCGGCGCGAAAGGTTCCGTACATAAGTCAGGAGCATCTGGACAGAGCGACGGATTTTTTGTATAAAATGTCGACCATTATTTCAGAGATGGCGCTGGACCGTTACGAGGTAATTGAGGCAAATGCGGAGATTGAGCGGGCAGCCCAGATGAAATCGGACTTTCTGGCTAATATGAGTCATGAAATCCGTACGCCCATGAATGCGGTAATCGGTATGGCAGAGATGGCTCTCAGAGAGGACCTGCCGTCGGCGGCAAGGGGATATGTGAGCCAGATTATCTCCTCCGGCAAGACACTTCTGACAATCATTAATGATATTCTGGACTTTTCCAAGATTGAGTCCGGGAAGATGGACATTGAAGAGGCGGAATATGAGCCCATGTCCATCGTCAATGACGTGGCAAATATCATAAATACCCGAATTGGCGAGAAGGATGTGGAGTTGATTTTGGATATTGCACCGGATTTGCCGCGCAGAATCGTGGGGGATGCGGAGCGTATTAAGCAGGTAATTATTAATCTGTCCAACAATGCGGTGAAGTTCACCAGACAGGGGCAGGTTGCGTTGAGGGTAGGGTTTACCAGGCTTGGAAGCGACCATATGATGCTGGAGGTAGCGGTGAAGGATACCGGTATCGGCATCAAGAAGGAGGATTTGCCAAGGCTATTTAAATCCTTTCAGCAGCTGGACAGCAAGCGAAACCGTAATATTGAGGGTACAGGACTGGGACTGACCATTTCCCAAAGGTTTGTGGAGCTGATGGGAGGGGAGATTTCCGTAGAAAGCGAGTATGAAAAGGGCAGTATCTTTTCCTTCTGGGTGCCGCAGAGAATTGTGGATGAAAAACCCTCTGTGGAAGTAAAGAACAAGGAGACGCTTAAGGTGGCCGGTCTGGTAGCAAATGGATTCCTTCGACAACATATCGAAAAGGATATGGCAAATCTGGGAATTCTCTATAGGTCTTTAGAAACCGAGGCGGATTTGGAGCTGCTTTGCAGGGAGAAAATATCCTATTTCTTTGTAGGGCAGGGTACCTTCTCCGTGGAAGTGGAAGAGTTTGTAAAGGCACACCCGGAGATTACTACTATACTGATGATAGATTTCAGAACCTCCGTGAAGCTTGGAATATCCAATCTGATGGTGGTGAAAAAACCGCTTTATGTACTGAACATTGCCTCCATTTTTAATGGGGAGGATACCAATGCAGGCTTTGGCTTTAGTGCCCATGAGGAATTTGAATTTATAGCACCGGAAGCAGAGATTCTGATTGTAGATGACAATGCAATCAATTTGACGGTGGCGGAAGGACTTTTAAAGCCCCTTCAGATGCAGATAGAGACCGCTCTCAGCGGCAAAGAAGCCATCGAAATGCTTTCTATGAAACGTTATGACCTGATTTTTATGGACCACATGATGCCGGAGCTGGATGGTGTGGAGACCACCCATATTATCCGCAGATTTCATACAGAGTATGATGATATACCCATTATCGCCCTGACGGCCAATGCAGTCAGCGGAACCAAGGAAATGTTCCTGGCAGAGGGAATGAATGATTTTGTGGCCAAGCCCATAGAAATGCGTACCATGCTTTCTAAGCTACGGAACTGGCTGCCTAAGCATAAGATTAAGAAGGTATATTCCGTGGCAGGAGAAGAGACCACGGAGGATAAGGATATTGTCAGCGTGGTGATTGAAGGCTTGGATACCGGCTCCGCACTCAGACTCCTTGGTACGGAGAAGCTGTTCTGGGCAGTTTTAAAGGATTATTACCAGGCAATTCCCAAGAAAGCCAAACTCATTAAAGAGCTGGAGCAGAAGGAGGACTGGAAGGCATACACCATCGAGGTGCATGCCCTAAAGAGTGCCTCAAAGCAAGTGGGTGCCATGGAGCTTTCAGAAAAGGCGCTGCGAATGGAGAGAGCGGGAAATGAGAAGGATAGCCAGCTTATTCACCGTTGCACTGATGATATGCTACAGCAGTATCTGAGCTACATTGATATCCTAAAGCCCTACTTCCCCGAGGAAAGGAAGGGGGATGGCACCGGTAAGAAAATCAGTAGCGATGAGCTGGAGGTATTCTTTGAAGAGATTCGAGCAGCCATGGAGGATTTGGACATGGATACGGCACTGGAAATCTTCAACAATATGGCGGAATTCAGCTACAAGGAAGAGGAGGAGGCTCTCTTTGAAATGCTGGGAGAAGCGGTGGCCTGCTATGATGTGGATAAGTGTGAGGAAATCATTGAGAAGTGGGAAAATTATTATAAGTAAAAGTAAAAAAGCAGGTAATACTGCCATGTGGGATAAGCACATGGCAGTATTTTTATGTAAATATGTCTTTACAGCGTTTCTTTACCGTGCTAAAATACTAAAGCAATGTTTTGCATTTACGCAAAGGGAGGAATTTTTATATGAAGAAATTAACCGCTTTATTTTTGACTTTAACCATGGTTGCCGGTCTGACCGCCTGTGGTGGCGCATCCGGTGAGACCTTTACTGTGGGCTTTGATGCAGAATATCCACCATATGGCTATATGGCAGATGACGGAAGCTATACCGGCTTTGACCTGGAGCTTGCGCAGGAGGTTTGCCAGCGTAATGGCTGGACTCTGGTAAAGCAGCCCATCGATTGGAATACCAAGGATATGGAATTAAATTCAGGGTCTATCGACTGTATCTGGAACGGCTTTACCGTGACCGGACGTGAGGAGCAGTATACATGGTCCGTACCTTATGTGGACAATTCCATCGTGTTTATCACCATGAATGATTCGGATATCCTGTCCAAGGCAGACCTTGCAGGTAAAATTGTAGTGACTCAGGCAGGCTCTTCTGCACTTACCGCACTTACTGATGACAGCGAGGACAATGCAGCGAACCTGGAGCTGGCAGCAAGCTTTACCGAGCTTCAGCAGGTGGCAGATTATAATACTGCATTTCTTAATCTGGAATCCGGTGTGGTAGACGCCATTGCGGTAGATATCGGTGTGGCGCAGTATCAGTTAACCTCTCGTGAAGGAACCTTCCGCATGCTGGAGGAACAGCTTTCCACCGAGCAGTATGCCGTAGGCTTTAAGCTTGGCAACGAAGAGCTTCGCGATACTGTACAGAATACTCTGTTTGAAATGTACAAGGATGGTACTTTCATGGAAATCGCAGAAAGATACGCTGATTTCAATTTATCTGATATGGTTTGTATTGGAGATTATATTAACTAATGAAGTGAGGAACAAAAGCTATGACAATCTGGGGGATGGCGCAGCAGGTATTATCCGGTACCGGTGCCACGCTGCTAATCTTTTTTTCAACAGTAATCTTTTCCATGCCACTGGGACTTTTGGTGGCGTGGGGGCGTATGAGCGGGTTTAAGCCTGTTTCCCTTGTTGTAAAAATGTTTATTTCCATACTGCGTGGTACGCCGCTGATGCTCCAGCTGATTGTATGGTTTTACGGCCCATACTATTTATTTGGTATGCAGCTTTCTTCCGGCTGGCGGCTGACGGCTACCATCCTGGGATTTTCCATTAATTATGCAGCATACTTTGCGGAAATCTTCCGCTCCGGTATCCAGAGTATTCCGCTGGGACAGTACGAGGCTGCCAATGTACTGGGCTACAGCAAGGCGCAGACATTTTGTAAGATTATTTTTCCCCAGATGTGCAAGAGGGTGCTTCCCCCGGTAACCAATGAGGTTATTACACTGGTAAAGGATACTTCCCTTGCTTTTGTGCTTGCTTATTCGGAGGTATTTACCATTGCCAAGCAGGTGGCAGCGGCGCAGACCACCATTATCCCGCTGTTTATCGCGGGTGGCTTTTATTATGTATTCAATTTCGCGGTAGACTTTGTGATGGCGAAGATTGAGCAGAAGATGAACTATTATCGCTAAGGAGCCTTCTTATGAAATATCTAGAGATTAAAAATTGTAAAAAAGCCTTTGATGAGCTTAGCGTTTTAAATGATATCTCTCTTTCTGTGGAGGAAGGAGAGGTGGTGGCTATCATTGGTCCGTCCGGCTCCGGTAAGTCCACCCTGCTTCGTTGCGCCACTCTTTTGGAGACCATGGACAGCGGTGAACTGATATACATGGGAGAGCCTGCGGTGACTACGGAAAGCGGGCAGGCAGTTTATGCAGATGGGGCTACCCTTAAGAAAATCAAAAACTATTTTGGACTGGTATTCCAGAATTTTAATCTGTTTCCCCATTACAGTGTGTTAAAGAATGTGTGCGACGCACCCATCAGTGTGCAGAAGAGAGATAAGGAAGAGGTAAGGCAGGAGGCGATGAAGCTTCTGGCGAAGATGGGACTTTCCGGTAAGGAAAACGCCTATCCCTGTCAGCTTTCCGGCGGTCAGCAGCAGCGGGTTGCCATAGCAAGAGCCCTTGCTATGAAGCCCTCTATTTTGTTCTTTGACGAGCCCACCTCCGCATTGGACCCGGAGCTGACCGGAGAAATTCTGAAGGTTATCCGTCAGCTGGCAGAGGAGAAGATGACCATGGTCATCGTAACTCATGAGATGAGTTTTGCCAGAGATGTGGCAGACAGAGTTATCTTCATGGATGGGGGATATATCATCGAAGAGGGAGACCCTCATGAGGTGATTGAGCATCCAAAGGAGGAGCGTACCAAGCAGTTCCTGGCGCGTTTTTCCGGAGAGTAGTTTAATAGTGTGGGTAGGCCGGCTCCCGGCGGTCTTTCGCTTCGGTCCATCCGCTCTGAGTTAAGGAGAGTATAGTTTTTTGAAAATTCAGTATGTAAATCCGGCGGGAAATGTGACTGCCATCGTGGAGGGGTTTGTGCCCATGGCGGAGCGGATTTCCCTGTCCAGAAAAATTATGGATAAAAAATGTGCCGAGCAGGTAGGGTTTGAAGCTGCTCCGGCGTTGGGCGGTTTATACAGATTGGAGATGATGGGCGGGGAATTCTGTGGTAACGCAGCCCGCTCATTTGGATATTTAAAGGCTCGGGAGACTTATGAAAGCGGCGTTCATACCATAAATGTGGAGATTTCCGGTACGGAAGCACCGGTGTCTGTGATGGTGGATTTGGACAAGAGTACTGCCTTTGCGCAGATGCCTGTTCCTACCCGACTGGAACAGGTGAAGGTTGGAGACACTTCCTATCCTGTGGTGATGTGTCATGGAATCTGTCATTTGATTGCTCTGGGGATACAGCCGGATGCAGAATTTGTGATGGAAGCGCTTATTGCCATGAAATTCTTAAGGCAGGATGCTTACGGCATTATGTTTCTGGATGCCAGAGAGAGGACGCTTATTCCGGCAGTGTATGTGCCTACCACGGATTCACTTGTCTGGGAATCTTCCTGCGGGTCAGGCAGTGTAGCCTGTGGCTGGTACTTATCCCAAGCAATAGCCACAGTAGATGGTGGCTGTGCCGCCAGCTACACCTTTTGCCAGCCAGGAGGCACAATTCAGGTGGATATTGCTTTGAAGGAAGGCAGAGTTATCGCCTGTACCATGGGTGGGGAGATAAGTATTATAAATAATGTGTGATGAAATAAGGAGTATCTGCCGGATGTGTGGATGCTCTTTTGTTTTGCAAGGATATATTCTTGTAAAGAGTGCTTTTATAAAGGGAGTAGAGGGATATTTCCGAGGGAAATATAAGGGACCGGGGTACAGGATGAAAAAGTGTTTACTAATACCCTATTGAAGGTAGAAAAAGGCATGTTTTTAGATTTTTAT
Source organism: uncultured Acetatifactor sp. (assembly GCA_964582515.1). Classification (GTDB taxonomy): domain Bacteria; phylum Bacillota; class Clostridia; order Lachnospirales; family Lachnospiraceae; genus Acetatifactor. The sequence goes on from CAZOSU010000087.1 coordinate 8,039, forward strand.
GGTAAGAAAAGGGTATCATTTTCTGAGAAGCCTTCTGATACCCCGATTTTTTGAAAAAACGGGGTATATAATGGGAATTGCCAAGGTAGTACCCAATTGAGATTAAATAACACATGTAATCACACAAAAATCGCGTGAAACGGGGTATGGCAGAAGGATATTTTACCAGTACCCCTGCAGGTGTTATTTCCTCAGGAAAGAACATGGTTCGAGTTAGCGAAGTGATATATTATGAAAGGCGACTTCCCATTTATAAGGAAATCGCCTTTAAAATTCATTTATTCAAAGGTTTCGTTAATCTTTTTGATGTATTCCTTGGTTAAGGTAACTCCTACGCCACCGGGATTGATGATATAGCCGCCCGTTCCGTTTGGAATCTCCATGGTAGCCAGCTGCTCGAAGGTAACTACGATGGCCTTTACCTCTTCCTTATTGCCTTTAAAACGCTGGTACTCCATGCCGTCGCTGAACAGGGGGACCAGACTGGTGGTCTCGTTCATACGGAATAAAACCTGCTGAATGTTGCGGTTATCGCCCTCGGACTTGTCAACCAGAGGAAGAAGATATTTTGCACGCTTAATGTTTGCGGACATTTCTTCATCCAGATCCTGAAGCTGCTTTAAGTCAGTTTTAGGGTCTTTTCTGCGTAATTCCTGCATATAATAAATCATACTGATTTGCAGGGACGGGTTCTCAAGTGGTCGCTGCTGCTCCGGAAGATGAGAGAAATCAGGGCGCCTTATAACCTCGCGCACCTTATACACAGCCTCACCCTCATCGGTGGTCCAGTGCATAGCGGTGATACCGTATACGAAGAAGCTGGAAACAAGCATAATCATTTCCTTCTGATTCATCTTAACAGCGATGGTGGGCTGGATATGTGCTTCAGCCAGCTCGATAGCCTTTGCCTTGGCAGTCTCTAAATTGGTAAATAAGAAAGCCTCATCCTCACCGGATTCCTCATTGTAAACCGTATAAGGAACATGGGTTAAGTGAGATAAAAGGATATATGCTTCGTCAAGAGTGGGTAAACTCTTTAAAAATTCTGCTTTTTGTGTTTCGTTCATTTGAAATAATCCTCCCGATAATCATGTTTACTCATTGTATCACATTTTTGGAAGTTTTGGTATACTGTTATTAAAGAAAATCGGGAGTTTGACAGTTGAATAAAAGAAAAATGCTCTGCAGGTCGCATAAAACCTGCTTTTTTTGTGTCAAATTTCTTGCTTTTGGGTATGTTATTTTATGTTATTGTGTGTTATAATAAGGGTTAAGGAGTGAT
>CAZOSU010000088.1:0-9251 GCA_964582515.1 uncultured Acetatifactor sp.
AGGCTGTCCTTAAGCACCACGCAGAGCAGAAGGGCAATAATACAAAGCCCTGCCGTCACCAAAATCCCATCAATTCCGCTACTTTTTTTTAACACTGTATTCTTCTTATTTTTCATAGTTTATGTCCTTTCTTTATCCGAAAAAAAATGATGTTCCAAGCAAATGCGAGATGCAGGCATATAGAGTAAGTACCAGCACCATCGCAAAAATGCCCAATTGATAAAATGTCACCCGTCTGTCAAGCTGCTCCTTCTTTCGACTTTGAAGTAGCAGCTCCATTTCCTTAATTTGTTCCCCGATGTCACCCAAAAGCTCCACCGCCTGCCCGGACTCCATGGCCTGCAAAATGGTGATACAAAGGGTATCGATATACCGGTTATTAAAGCTCCCCTGAAAACGTTCTAGCGCATCATCCAAATCCGCCTTCATCACAATATCTCCCGAGAGCATTCTAAGTCCCTCCCGCAGACGAATCTGGGAAACTCTTCCATAGCATTCTGCCAAAGCATCCGTCACATAGACCCCTGCCCGAATCTGTATTCCAAGCGCAGAGTAGATGAGATCCAGCTCAGGGAACATCTCCCTGTTATCCCTTCCATTGGCATACTCAATATAAATTCCGGGAAGAAATATGCCTGCCACTGCCAGTATCACTACGGCACCTCCGCCCAAATAGGTTCCGAAGAAAAGTCCCATAATTCCCATGGCAAAGCTTAGCAGAAAGAACGAGAACGGATTAATCCACTTCCCCAAATGATATTTCGCTCCATTCTTTCTAAGGAATTCCTCCCATCTTTCATAGCTAAGCAGGGGGCCCGAGTAATTCTTCAGATGCATGCAGATGTTATCATATGCCTCAACCAAACGCCCCTTAGGTTTCCACCGGAAAAACAAATATATAAAACCAAAAAATATACACACCGTTATCCCTATTTCCGCTATTCTTATCCACATTTCTATCACACTCTCCCTATGTCGAAATTTTTCTGACCTGCAATCCAAAGAGGAGTAGAATCACAGCAATACCAAGGACGCACCCCTTTCCTACAAGGCTCCCGGTAATCACCTCCGTAACCGGCACACCAATCAACGTCTCCACCGCCTTTAGGATGACCACCGTCATAATCCCCAATATCAAAATGTTTATCCAGGCCTCCTTCGCCATGTTTTTCCGCTCCCGTCTTAGTCTTATATCCTCCCGCACACTTTTTCTGCTCTGCCCTACCAGCACAGTAAAATCTGCCGAATACCGCAGGGTTATCTCCAGGTTATAGATTATCTCCTTAAACTTGGGATGCTGAATCTTTTCAGCCATCTGCATGAGCGCCAATGATGTATTACCCAGCGTCTGTGCCTCATAGTACCCTTCCTCCAGCACCGTCCGAAGGGGCTCCCCCATATAGCCGCTAATCTGCCGGAGTATGGAGGTAATCTCTCCCGAAGTAATACTGTAATTCCCCAGAAAATCTAAAAACTTCAAAAGCTCTTCGTCGGTTTTCCGAAAATTTCGAAGCATAAGAAGCTGAAAAAAAGCATACAGTCCCACATACCCAAGCAACACCAGCAAGCCTCCCGTCCACCAGGCCAGTCCCGCCAGAATACCTGCAAAATACAAAGCCCCTCCTGCAAAAAGACCAAGTGTAATTGCAATTTCCGGCGTAAACCCGGGGTACCTGATTCCCACACCGCTGTAAACCAAGGTTTTTTCCATTCGGTATAATGCTCCCTTTCGGCGGTACTGCATAAGAAGACTGTTCTGATAATCCGCCGCTCTCCTTCTTGCCACATACTCCATAGAATCCTGGGCAAGGTAAAGAATACTGCTGAGAAACCGATTCTTTGCCATCAGATAAAACAGAAGTCCGAAGGAAAGTAGCAGTTCAGCAAACAACAATCCTTTAATCATTATCATCCCTCCGCTCCCAGATTTTGCGGTATCTGATTTCTTCACATTTCTCGTCCCAGCCTTCCCCGGCATAGACCTGAGATACCTTATAATGCTCCATGAAAATACAGGTATCAAAACACTCCATCATCTTCATCAGCTCGTTTCTGGTATATCTGCTCCCCTGCATGGCATAATCCACCAGCTTGGTGGTAGCTTTGTCCGCAGAGGGTGCATGAATGGTGGCAGCACAAAGCTGCCCTGTATACGCAGCATTTAGCAAATACAATGCCTCGTCACCCTTGACCTCTCCAATGATGAAGAAATCCACATCCATGGTCAGACCCGCGATACTGATGCTTTTTAAATCATAGTTCACCTGGCTTTCCCCACTACCGGGCAAAGAATGTAAAAACATCATATCCGGATGTCGCTTTGTGGTAAGCTCATCCGCCTGCTGGGTCACCAAAATGGCCATATTATCCGGCAAGGTTTCCTTCAACGCATTTAACAATGTGGTCTTACCGGAGGAATTTCCTCCACATATCAGGGTAGACCCTTGCCGAAAACGCGCTATCAGTATCTCCGCAAGCTCCCTGGAAAGCATCCCTGCCTTAATCAAATCCCGCATTTCGGGAAACTTTCTGGGAACCTTTCGGATACATAAATAGGGCTCATTGTAGGTATTTACAAGAGGCATTGAAATTGTAAATCTGAGAATGAAATCCGGATGAGAATCCGAATCAGTGAAACGCTGGATTGCGTTTAAATTAGATATGTTGACTTGATTCTTTGTAGCTACATAGTCTACAAATTGACGGTACTCCCTGCCCGTCGGAAATGAAATTTCTGAGGCCATACGCCTTCCTGCCCGCTTCACGCGGATATTGTTGTGACTGATGATACGAATATCCGATATCGTCTCATCATCAATAAGTGGTGATATCCTGGAATAACCGAAGATATACTGCTCAAACAAATCAATAAGCTCCTTGAGCTTTTCACCACTGATTCCGTATTGCATCTGTGCATAACCGGATGCTTCCTGTAGAAAATTTTCCCTGCTTATAATGCCCTTCTTCATCTGAATCAATGAAGACTGCTTTCCGGTGGAATAATCTTCTACAAGACGATTTAACAAATCTGTCATAAAAAAAGAAATCACACCCTTCCTAAATATGTAATTAACATGGGGAAATAGGGGAATGTTGGAGAAATGTGTAACCTCAGTATACGCTACGGAGCTAGACTTGTCAAGCAAAAAATCAGCCAGATTTTATCTGGCTGATTCTAGTATCAATTCCTTAAACTGCTCTGCAGGCATAGGTCTGTAGAACAAAAAGCCCTGAGCCTTCTTACATCCGCACTCAATCAGAAATTCCTTCTGTGCTTCTGTCTCCACGCCCTCGATAATAATATTTGCTCCAAGCTCCTTCAGCATTCCGATGGTATGCTTTAATATTACCCTGCCGTTCTGATTGTCAATATCATTGACAAAGGCTCTGTCCACCTTAATCTCATCCACCGGCTCGTTTTTCAGCATACGCATGTTGGAATATCCGGTACCATAGTCGTCCATGGACACCTTAAAGCCTTGCTTACGAAGCTCACGCATGCAGTCATACATCATATTTTCCTTGTCCGAAAATGCACTTTCGGTAAGCTCCAGCGGTACATAGGTAGCCGGAACATCGTATTTTTCACTAAGCCCCTTCAACACCTGCATAAAGTCCGTATCATAGGCATGCACTCTGGATACATTGATGGAAATAGGTACCGGCTGCTGCCTCTTTTCCAGCATATTTGCAATAAATGCAAATACCTGCTCCCACATATAGTAATCCACGTTGATAATAAAACCGTCCGTCTCCAGCACCGGGATAAAATCCCCCGGTGAAACTACGGAATTATCCGGTCTCACCCAGCGCACCAGCGCCTCGCCACCTACGATTTTTCCATTTGTCATATCCACCTTAGGCTGGATAAAAAGCTTTAATTCACCGTTTTTCAGAGCCGGGATAATTTCATTTTCAATCTTTTTACTCTTTAACTGCTTTGTACGCATCTCTTCATCAAAAAATGCGTAGCTGGCATAAAATTTTCCCTTGATGGTATTCAGTGCTCTGGTTGCACAGTCCTTCAAATAGCTGGTAGCGCGCCCATTATTGATAGTGGTACAAATACCAAAGGCCGGTAACAGCTTACAATCCACCTCGATATTATCGATAGCAGTCTTCAGCTCATTTACAACACACACTATGTCGTCATGTCCGTTATAAGGAGTCAGAAGCACAAAAATATCCGCTCTCATGTGACAGGCATAGGATAATGGTCTGTCCTCTGTAATCTTAAACAGTGCCTTGGAAATCTGCTTAAGCACATAATCTCCCGCACTTCTTCCACAAAACTCATTCACTGCCTTAAACTGTGCAATGTCCAAAATGACAAGAGCAAACTCTATATCGGAGTGCTCCATCATAGCTACGTCTCCTGTATAGAAAAAAGACCTGAGGGTGGGTAAATTTGTAATCAGATTTACATCCTTATGTACATTTTCATCCGCCATTTTGCGGAGCGAATACATATAAAGCTCGTCTCTTCCGGCTTCCGTACTTGCAAAAGAATGGGCCAATACCTGTTCCTGTCTAAGCTGCTCACTCATACATTTCTCCCAAGAATCATTCCCCACTGTTGATTCTGGCTGCCAAATCCTCTAAATACATCCAACGATCCATCTTGGCTTCCAGCTCTGTCTCCAGCACTTCCTTTTCTTTCATCAGCTCATTAAGCTTCAAAAAATCTCTGGAAAAGTTGGGAATTTCCGTTTCAATCTTCTGTATTTTATCTTCAAGTGTTGCTATTTCACTCTCTATGATATCATAATCTCTCTGCTCTTGAAAAGTAAATTTTAACTTTCTTTGTCGTCCTGCATTCCAATTATTACGATCCGTTTTTGGTACTTCTGCCACATCACTGTTTTTGGGTGCTTTATCTTCCGTAATTGCGCTTTTTTCTTCCTTACGGTTTACATAATCGGTATATCCACCCTCCGACTGCAGCAGTACACCGCCCTCCTCAAAAGAGAAAATTCTGCGTACCGTTCTATCCAGAAAGTACCTGTCATGGGACACCACAATGACAATTCCCTGAAAATCATCCAGATAGCCTTCCAAAATCTGCAAAGTAGAAATATCCAAATCATTGGTGGGCTCGTCCAAAATCAGCACGTTGGGAGATTCCATCAATACCTTACAAAGGTAGAGTCTTCTTTTCTCTCCACCGGACAGCTTTCCAATCAGACCATATTGGTCCTCTCCCGCAAAAAGAAAACGCTCCAGCATCCTCGCCGCACTGATTTTCCCATCCCTGGTATCCACATATTCTGCCGTATCCCGGATATAGTCAATCACACGCTGCTTTGGATTCATGGTTGCTGCATCGATTTCCTGCCCATAATAGCTTAAACGCACGGTCTGACCGATAGTGATACTACCACTGTCAGGCTTCTCAAGCCCTGCAATCATTTTCATCAAGGTGGACTTTCCGCAGCCATTCTTCCCGATAAAGCCAATACGGTCATCCTTCTGAAAAAAGTAAGTAAAATCCCTTATCAGCACCTTATCCCCGTAAGCCTTGCATAGCTTCTCAATCTCCACGGTAGTCCTGCCAAGTCTGGAAACTACCGATGAAAGCTCAACCTGTCCATCCTTTACAGGCCCTGTCTGGTTTTTCAGCTCCTCGTATCTCTCCAGTCTGGCCTTTTGCTTGGTGCTACGGGCTCTGGCACCACGCTTTACCCATTCCAGCTCCACTCGAAGGATGGAATTACGCTTTCGAAAGGAAGCCTCTTCCATTTCCTCTCTCTGGGTTTTAAGCTCCAGAAAGCCTGAATAGTTGGTACTGTAGCTATATATTTTACCTTTATCCACTTCAATAATCCGATTAGATATGCTATCCAGAAAATATCTGTCGTGGGTTACCATGATGATGGCACCCTTACGCTTTTTCAAGGTATCCTCCAGCCAGTCCGCCATTTCGTTATCCAAATGGTTTGTGGGCTCGTCCAGAATCAGAATATCTGCTGAAGAAAGCAGCACAGAAACAAGAGCCAGCCTCTTACGCTGACCACCTGACAGCTGACCACAGGTCTGGTCAAATTCATAAACTCCCAGCTTGGTCAGCATGGTCCTGGCCTCTGCTGCGCAAGTCGCCTCCTCCATCTGCAAAAGATGGGGGTCTTCCCCCTTTTGCTTTCTGGTATCCATCACTGCCCCTACCACGGCATCAATTACATTCATGTCCGGGGCAAATTCCGGATTCTGAGGTAAATAATTAATTACCACATGATTGGCCTTGATGACCGTACCCTCGTCCGGCTCTTCAAGACCTGCAATTATTTTCAGAAGGGTGGATTTACCGGTTCCATTGATACCTAAAATCCCTGCCTTTTCCCCTTCCTGCAAATAAAATCCTGCCCCATCAAAAAGCTTACGTTCACCGTAAGCTTTTGTAAGATTGTCCACTGTTAAAATATTCATGTACTACTTCTTCCAATTCTGCATATTTGCATAGGTTACATCACGAAGCTTTCTTGTCAGATTCGTAAATCCCGCACCACATTTTTGTATATAATACAAGAATACCATATTTTCCTTAGGATTCATAGTCACATAATTACCGGTCCAGCCATCCCAGCCATACTCACCGATATCGCCAATGGTTCCGGCTGCTCCCTGGTCCTCCAAAATACGCATCAGACAACCGTAGCCGTAGCCCTTGGTGCTGTCCCAGCAGTAGTCCTCTCTCTGGTCATCTGCAAGACGGTTCTGTGTCATGAATTCCACCGTCTTCTCTCCGAGGATACGCACACCGTTATAAATACCCTTATTCACCATCATCTGCGCAAATTTGCTGTAGTCATCGATGGTGGACACCAGTCCCGCACCGCCGGATTCAAACTGCACATCCGCATCATAGTATTCTCCCAGATGGCTCTCCTTAAAGGGTACCAGCCTGCCCAGTTCTTCTTTATAGTCATATAAAGTGGCAAAACGTTCTTTCTTCTCCCGGGGTACAAAGAATCCGGTATCCACCATACCGAGGGGTCCGAAGATTTCCTCCTGCAAAAACTGACCGTATTTCTTACCGCTGACCACTTCCACTACAGCTCCCAGAATGTCCGCAGACAAGCCATACATCCACTTTTTCCCCGGCTGGAACTCCAAAGGAATCTGTGCGATACGACGCACATACTCTCTGGTATCCGGCGAGTTGCCATCAATTCTTGCCTGAATCAGCTCCTTAAAAAGCTCCTCCATCTGAATACCCACTTCACTCCATGGATGGGGATAAGGGATACCGGTGGTCATATTCAAACAGTCCCAGATGGTGATATCCCGCTCTGCATCTACCAGCCCATCTTCCGTCCACACCTTCTGGTTATGATACTCCGGCAAATATTTACTTACTTCATCACGCAGGTCAATCTCCCCACGCTCCTCTAAAATCATCACAGCTGCTGCCGTCACCGGCTTACTCATGGAAAACATACGGAAAATGGTATCACGCTTCATTTCTTTTCCATTCTCCATATCCATCTGCCCATAGGAGCTGAAGAACTTCTCCTCACCATCCTTAATCACCATCAGATTTGCCCCTGCAATCTGACCGGCTGCAATTTCATCATTAATCAATTTGTCTACTCGTTCTTTGTAGTTAAACACCTGTTTTTCCTCACCTTTCTACTTTTTACTACGTAATTAATCGGCCAACATGTCGAAAACACCATTTTTAAGAAAATCCTCCGCGATACCGCCCTCTAGTAATTCCGAGCACTGCCTTTTTCCTACCCATCGCGCTTCACAATGCTCCTCACTCAATGTCACACTTCCACCTTTTATCGTTCAATAATATACAAGTATAATCATAGAGCCTACATAGCTTACATATGCCAGTCTTCCAATCTCCACAGGTTTCATAGGCCTCCTTTTCTTGAAACCATACGCAACTCGTCTGTAAGAATTATACTCGAAAAAAATGAAACCGACAATGTCTCACTCTATTTTTCCACTGCTATCTTGAAATTTGCTGAATAATTTTCCGAAAAGAAAGATGTCTTAAAACAACTACACATCCTAAGACTCTGATAAACTGACATCCGGCGATTCACTCACCGGACTTGGATGTCACCCTGCATCCGACATATAAACACAATTCCCCCGCCACAAGTTACCTTGGGCGGGGGCAGTTAATTATTCCTTATGTAATCTTTTACATATCCTTATGCGAATGGATTCTCGGTAGGATATGGTAAGCTCTTAGGCTGGTTGTAGTTTAAGTCCTCTACAGGAACGCCGATGAACTTGAATACCTCGTATAATGCCTTTCCATAGTGACCGAATGCAACGGCACCGTGATGAGGATAATTCTTCTCGATAAGAACATGGCGATAGAATCTACCCATCTCAGGAATAGCAAATACACCGATACCACCGAAGGACTTGGTAGCAACCGGAAGAACCTCACCCTGTGCAATGTAAGCACGAAGCTTGCAGTCAGCGGTGGACTGTAAGCGATAGAAGGTGATATCACCGGGCATAATGTCGCCTTCGAGGGTTCCGTTGGTAACCTCTACCGGAAGGTTTCTAGCCATAATCTTCTGATACTTCATGCTGCAGAATGCAAGCTTCTTAGTGGTGGTATTTCCACAGTGGAAGCCCATGAAGGTGTCCTTATGCGTGTAATCGAATTTGCCCTCGATTGCTTCCTTGTACATATCAGCAGGTACGGAGTTGTTGATATCAAGAAGAGTAACAGCATCTGCACTTACGCAGGTACCGATAAACTCTGATAAGCATCCGTAAATATCTACTTCACAGGAAACAGGGATTCCCATACCGGTTAAACGGCTGTTTAAGTAGCAGGGAACAAATCCGAACTGGGTCTGGAATGCAGGCCAGCACTTACCGGCAATTGCAACGTACTCACGATATCCTCTGTGCTCCTCTACCCAGTCAAGTAAGGTTAACTCATACTGAGCTAATTTAGGAAGAACCTCAGGCTTTAAGTTGCCTTCGCCAAGCTCTTCTTCCATTTCCTTAACCTTTGCAGGAATTCTCTCATCGCCTTCATGCTTCTTGAATGCCTCAAATAAGTCAAGCTCTGAGTTCTCCTCGATTTCCACGCCGATATTGTAAAGCTGCTGGATAGGAGCGTTACATGCAAGGAAGTTCAATGGTCTTGGACCGAAGGAAATAATCTTCAGGCTCTTAAGACCTACGATAGCTCTTGCGATAGGCACGAACTCGTTAATCATATCTGCACATTCCTCAGCAGTACCTACAGGATACTCTGGGATGTATGCCTT
>CAZOSU010000089.1:0-9186 GCA_964582515.1 uncultured Acetatifactor sp.
TAAATGGTCGTGTAGGGGCGCTGATTAATCTGTCCGCGGGATTTAACCCGGATTATACCGGGCGCAAGAATATTTACTATAAGGGCACCCTGATGGGCATGTCCAAAGCAGAGATTGACAATATTATTGACGATATCGAGGAGTTTGTGGAGCTGGGAGAGTATTTTGACAGACCCCTCCGCATGTATTCCTCCGGTATGTCCGCAAGGCTTGGATTTGCGCTGGCAGTCTATACCCGGCCGGAGATTCTCATTATCGACGAGGTGCTGGCGGTGGGAGATAAAGTTTTCCAGAAAAAGTCCCGCGCCAAGGTGGAGGAGATGTTTAAACAGGGAAAGTCCGTGCTTTTTTCCTCTCATTCGGACGAGCAGATACGCAGGTTTTGCAGCAGGGTGTTATACCTCAAGGATGGTGAGATTGTATTTGACGGAGATGTGGATGAGGGTCTGAAGCTTTACAATGAGGACATCAAAAATAAGAAGTAGTGTACTGACAGGTGTATAGTGTGAAAAATAAATTTTTCACACTCGAATTTGTACCTGTGGCCCAAAGTTCGCAGGTTATGGAAAGGGCATGGTTATTAATATGGAGAAAGAAAAGGTAAAGGTATCGGTCATCATACCGGTTTACAATGTGGAAGCATACATAGAAGAATGTGTGAGCTCTGTAAGAAACCAGACCTTGAAGGATATAGAGATAATCTGTGTGAATGACGGAACCTTGGACAATTCCATGGAGACGGTGAGAAAAGCAGCCGCCGAGGATTCGCGCGTCCTGATTATTGAGAAGGAAAACGGTGGTCTTTCCACTGCGCGTAATGCCGGACTTGCCCACGCCCGGGGAGAATATGTGTATTTTCTGGACAGTGATGATTTTATTGTGCCGCAAGCACTGGAGTATCTGTACCGGACAGCAGCGGAAAACAGGCTGGATAATATATATTTTGGAGCAACTGTGATTTATGAAAAGCCTGAGGTTAAGAAGCAGTTTTACAGGCGGTTTGAGGGCTATTATCATAGAAAACGGGAGTATTCACAGGTTTACGCAGGGGAGAAACTCCTGCAGGAGCTGATGAAGAATGGGGAATATCGTACATCAGCCTGCTTGCAGATGCCCCGGAGAGAATTCCTTGTGAAGCAGGGCATCACTTTTCCGGAGGGAATTCTTCATGAGGATAATTTGTTTGCGTTACAAACCATGCTATGTGCAGGAAGAGCCATGGTTGTAAATTGTGACTTTTATGTGCGCCGGGTCAGGGCGGCATCCATTATGACCGGAGAAAGGAACGTGGAAAGCTCCTGGGGATATTACAAATGTATCGGGGAGATGCTTTCATTTTTGGAGCAAAGGAAATATGACAGTGAGACCATAGCGTGTGTCGGAGAGCTGTTGACAATTATACAGCGGGATGCGCTTTGGGCCATTCGAAATATGGCTATGGAGGAAGTGACGGAAGGTATCCGCAGACTTGGAAGCTCCGAGGAGCAGCTGGGGTACAGACTTTGGGTGCAGAATATTACCGCGCTGCAAAAACAGAGCGGTGTGTTATATAGAGTGAGAGAAAGGATAAGTAGGAGTACAGGGGATAAGAAGTAGAAATGGACAGTTATGGCGATATATTAGTATCGGTGATTATTCCGATTTATAACGTAGAAAAGTATATTGAGAAATGTCTGGATTCCGTGGTGTGTCAGACCTTTACCAATCTGGAGATTATCTGTGTGAATGATGGTTCGCCGGATGGGTCCATGGAGATTGTGGAGCGGAAGGGAAAAGAGGACAGGCGGATTGTTATTGTGAGTCAGGAAAACGGAGGCCTGTCCAGAGCCAGAAACGCCGGTATGCAGAAGGCCACCGGAAAATATATTTATTTTCTGGATTCCGATGATTATCTTGCAGAGGATGCCATAGCGCAATTGGTATGTGCGGCAGAAAAACAGGAGGCAGAGGTTGTCTTCTTTGGAGCAGAGCCGATATTTGAAACAGAAAAAATAAAGGAAAAGCAGAGCGGATACATCACATATTATACTAGAAAAGGGAATTATCAGGGCGTTTATACAGGGGAGAGCCTGTTTATCCGGATGGTGAATAATGGTGATTTTAAGCCCTCTGCCTGTCTCGTTTTTACTCGCAGAGATTTTGTGGAAAGAATAGGAATAAGCTTTTATTGCGGAATTCTACATGAGGACAATCTGTATACATTGCAGTTGACACAGCGCGCTGAGCGTGCGGTGGTTTTAAATCTTCCCTTATATAAAAGATTAATTCGTCAGGAGTCCATTACCTCCGGTGCAAAAAGTGTACGTCATGCGTATGGCTTTTTTGTGACGCAGAGAGAAATGCTTTCTTTTTTGGGGGAGAATACATATTCCTGTGCATATTTTATAGCTTTAAAAGCCTATTTTGATATTATGAAGTGTAATGCAGTAAATGTGTTGAAGGATATGGAGCTGCAGGAGATATATGAGGAGATTGTGGAAGTAGATGCAAATTCCGTGGCACATTTTATGGAATATATCTATGATTGGTACATTCGCCTCCACCCGCTGGAGACGTCGAAGATGTCGGGAAAGAGAAGACTAGGCAAGCTGTTTGGAAGAATTAAAAAGCTTGCAAAAAAGATTAAAAATAACTTTGTTCGCGGGAAGAGTAAAATTTACTGGATGATTCCGGCAACCATCCGCTGGTACGTGGGAACCCTAAGACGGCTGGGCTTTGGCTATTTCCTGTACCGGAAGCGCATTAAGAAAAATCCGGACAAGCTATGCGTTAGCGTAGTGATGCCGGTGTATAATGTGGAGCGTTACCTTCAGCAGACGCTTAATTCCCTTCTCAAGCAAAATCTGCCCAATATTGAAATTATCTGTGTGGACGACGGCTCTACGGACAATTCAGGAAACATTCTCAGGGAATATGAGAAAATGGATGCACGCGTTCGGGTACTGTATCAGGAAAAGAGCGGTGCCGGTGCGGCAAGAAATCTTGGAATGAGCGTTGCGAAGGGCGAGTATCTGCTGTTTTTAGATTCGGATGATATTTTTGATGAAAGTCTCTGTAATGAAGTATACTATCAGTGTATCCGTAAAAAGGCAGATGTGTGTCTGTTTGGTGCCAAGAGAGTGAATATGCAGACCTTTGTGGAAGAGGCGATGGGATGGGTGCTGCGAAGGAATGAAATTCCGTCCGGCAATCTTTTTTCAGGCAGGGATATCAGGGATAAGGTATTTCAGATTACGACCGGCTGTCCATGGTCAAAAATGTTTCGAAGGGAGTTTGTGCTTCAGACAGGACTGCAGTTTCAGAATCTTCCCAATACCAACGATGCATTCTTTGTAAGGATGGCACTGGTGCTGGCCAATCGAATCACGACTATGGACAGGTGCTTTGTTACCTACAGATACAACGAAGGAAATAGCACGCAGTCAAACAAGGCCAAGGCGCCACTGGCATTTTATGAAGCATTCAAGGCTATGAAGCTGGAAATGCAAAAGAGAAATGTGTATGAACAATTTGAGCGTTCATATTGCAATATGGTTCTCACAGAGAGCTTGTTTAATTTGCGTACAGCCGGAACGAAGGAAGCAAGGGAAAAGGTACGCCGGCTTCTTCTGACGGAGGCACTGGAGTTTTATGGGCTGGATGAGCATCCGGAGAATTATTTTTATGATAAAAAGGCTTATGCGGAAATGCAGGAATTGCGTCAGCTATAATATGGTTCTTTTATTGATAATTGGAGAAGCTAAATGAGAAAAACAGGAAAGAAAATTATTGGCATAGGGAGTGTGGTGCTACTCGTTTTGGGCATTTTTCTGGCAAGTCGCATTGCCCGAGTCCTGTGGTATCCGGCCACCGCGCAGCGCCAGGCAGCCATAGAGGATTTGCAAAAAGAATATTATAGCTGTTTTAAGCTTTCCCTTCTTCCCACTCAGAATTTTTCTGAGGGGGATATTGAATTCTTTACAGGGATGCCCACCAAAGAGGTGGACTATTGCTTTTATAATCTGAGAGACGTGCAGGATTATCTGGAGGAGGTGTATTCCACACAGGAAGAGGTAAGGGAAATATACCTGTACTTAGACCCGGTGGAAATCAGTGACCAATATGGACATATTGCACGGCTTTATGGTAAGGCATATACAGAACAGCTGCTTTCCGTGATATCTAAACAGCCGGATACTTTTTTCGGATTTGTGATTCCCAATTATTCAGCAGAATACTGGAGCTTATTAAGTGATAAACAAGTGCAGGAGGCGGAGAAATGTATAGAGGATTTCCTGCATCTGACAGAGCTTTGTGAGAATGTGAAGGTTTACTATATGGGCTTTGAGGAATGGTTAATCGGAAATCCTGCAAACTATGTGGATGACAGAATGCACAACCGGGAGGTGCATGCTTTTTTGATTGCGCAAATGCTTTGGCGGGAGGAGTATGTGCTGACCAGCGAGAATGTAAAGGAGCGCTTTGCCCTTACGGAGCAGATTGTGCAGAAGAAAGGAAGCATTAAGGAAATAGATTTGACGGAATATGATTTGGTTTTCTTTGGAGATAGTGTAATCGGTAATTATACGGATTCATTATCCATACCGGGGATTGTGAAAGGGTTGACGGGTGCGTACATTTACAACCTGGGAAATGGCGGAAGTATGGCTACGGATGATGAAAAGTATCCATTGCATTTTGGAAGCATGGTGGAGCGCTTTTTAAGCGGAAGCATTCAGGATCTGGAGGAATGCACCTTTAAGGCTGGTGTGGAGGATTACCGGGCGGACAGTCATGAGGGGCGGAAGCTTTGCTTTGTCATTAACTATGGATTGAATGATTTCTTCCGGAGTGTGCCTGTGGATAATCCGGAGAATCCGCTTGATGCAGGGAGCTACGGAGGGGCATTACGAAAGGGCATTGGAAAGCTCAGGGAGGCATATCCGGAGGCAGTGTTTGTATTGTCAGGCCCTAATCTGATAACCGAGTATGAGAATGGAACGAGAGTTTCAGGAGAGCTGGGTGGCGTGCTGACAGAGTATGTGGAAATCGCTCGCAGCATTGCCAGGGAGTATGGGGCAGTGTATGTGGATACGTATTATGAGGCAGGCTATACGCTGGAGAATGCAGGTATCTATCTGGCGGATGGATATCATCCCAATCACCGGGGCAGATATTTGCTTGCAGAGAAGCTTGTAGAGGTGTGTGGAGAAGAATTTGAATCCGGAGAGTAAACAGGCAGCGGATATGCATAAAAGCTGTGGTAAAAGTCGGGCAGATGTGTTATAATTTCATAGATTAAACATTTTGAAAGAGGAAAGACTATGTTAAATAATAAATCAATTCTAGTTACAGGTGGTACAGGAAGCTTTGGTAAAGCATTTACCAGATTTGTTTTGGAGCATTATGAGCCAAAGAAAATTATCATCTATTCCCGGGATGAGTTTAAGCAGTTTATGATGCAGAATGAGTTTAAGCAGTATGCAAATAAGCTTCGTTTTTTCATTGGAGACGTAAGAGATAAGGAAAGACTGATGAGAGCTTTTGAGGGCGTGGATTATGTGATTCATGCAGCAGCCATGAAGCAGGTTCCTGCATGTGAGTACAATCCTGCAGAAGCGATTAAGACCAATATCAACGGTGCCCAGAATATTATCGATGCAGCCCTTGATATGGGAGTGAAGAAGGTAGTTGCCCTGTCTACGGACAAGGCGGTAAATCCGGTGAATTTATATGGCGGTACCAAGCTGGTATCGGACAAGCTTTTTATTGCTGCGAATGCATATGCCGGCAATAAGGATGTTAATTTCTCCATCGTAAGATATGGTAATGTGGCAGGCAGCCGTGGCAGCGTTATTCCGTTCTTCCACAATATTATCAAAAATGGCGGGAAGGAGCTGCCGATTACGGACTATCGTATGACTCGTTTCTGGATTAGTCTGCAGCAGGGTGTTGAGCTGGTAGTGAAGGCACTGGAGGAGGCTAAGGGCGGAGAGACCTTTATCTCCAAGATTCCTTCCTTTAAGATTACGGATTTAGCTCAGGCCATGCTTCCGGGCTGTGAGATGCCGGAGGTTGGTATTCGTGAAGGGGAGAAGCTTCACGAGATTATGGTGACGGTGGAGGATTCCATGACTACCTATGAGTATGACAAGCACTTTATTGTTTATCCCCAGATGACCTGGAGTGAATCACATAAAGCGGTACCTACCGGTAAGAAGGTGCCGGAAGGTTTCTCTTACAGCTCAGGCAACAATGACTGGTGGCTGACAGTAGAAGAGATTCGGGAACTGCTTAAGACGGTTGATTTAGAAAAATAAAAGGCTGACAAATCCCGGGTTTTGACCTGGGATTTGATTATATAGGGACAAGCGAAGAGGTGTGTTGATGGATAAAATAGCTGTTTTGATTCCCTGCTACAACGAAGAAAAGACCATTGGGAAGGTTGTAAGGGATGTAAAAGAGGCATTGCCGGATGCGGTAGTGTATGTATACGACAATAACTCTAAGGACCGTACGGTGGCATGTGCGCTGGAGGCCGGCGCGATAGTGCGCTATGAGCATAAACAGGGAAAAGGAAATGTAATCCGAAGGATGTTTCGCGAGATTGATGCCCGGTGTTATCTGATGCTTGACGGGGATGATACCTATCCGTTGGATTGTGCACGTAAGCTGGTGGACAAGGTGCTGGAGTATGGTGCTGATATGGTGGTGGGCGACCGTCTCTCCTCTACTTATTTTGCGGAGAATAAGAGGCCTTTCCATAACTTTGGCAACAGTCTGATGCGCTTTTGCATCAATCGCCTGTTCTGCTCCGATATTCAGGATATTATGACGGGATACAGAGCGTTTTCCTATGAATTTGTGAAGACCTTCCCGGTAATCTCCAAGGGCTTTGAGATTGAAACCGAAATGAGTATCCATGCAGTAAACTACAATATGCAGGTGGAAAATGTGGTAGTGCAGTACCGGGACCGTCCGGAGGGAAGTGAGTCCAAGCTAAATACTTATAGTGATGGTATGAAGGTAATTAAGAAGATGCTGCAGCTTTATAAGAATTATAAGCCGTTGATGTTCTTTAGCTGGATTACACTATTCCTTATTATTGTAGCGGTGGTGCTATTTATCCCTATAGCCATTACCTTTTTTGAAACGGGTCTGGTACCCAGATTCCCGACTTTGATTGTATGCGGGTTTATTGTGCTGGCAGCCATACAGGCGTTCTTTACGGGATTGATGCTGGATGTGACAGTGGCCAAGGACAGACGTGATTTTGAATATCGTTTAAATCGTGTGAATGTTGAGAAAAAGGCAAAGCTGGATTTGAAATAGAAGTAAGTTGTACGTAAAAGAGGTAAACAAGATGAAAATGGTTAGTTTTGTCATTCCCTGTTATCGCTCGGAGAAAACCCTTCCGGCAGTGGTAGCAGAGATTGATGCTACGATGGAGAGCATAGGTAAATATACTTACGAAATCATTCTGATTAACGACTGTTCCCCCGATGGAACATTTGAGACGATTAAGACTCTGTGTAAGGAGAAGCCCTATATAAAAGGTATTTCCTTTGCTAAAAATTTCGGACAGCATGCCGGTCTTATGGCCGGTCTGCGCCAGAGTAAAGGCGATTATGTAGTATGTCTGGACGACGATGGCCAGACTCCCGCAGATGAGGTGGGTAAGCTCCTTGATAAGCTGGAGGAAGGCTTTGATGCTGTATATGCAAAATATGAGCACAAGCAGCACTCTTCCTTCCGTAATCTGGGAAGTAAGATGAATGAGCTGATGACCAGAGTGATGCTGGGCAAGCCCTCCTGGCTTTATATTTCCAGCTATTTTGGGGTGAAAAGATTTGTGGCAGAGGATATGATTCGCTACGAGAATTCTTATCCATATGTTATCGGTCTTGTGCTTCGTGCTACGAAAAATATTACCAATGTGGTGGTAAATCACAGGGAGCGTGAAGAGGGTGTTTCCGGCTATACCATGAAAAAGCTTTTGGGACTGTGGTTTAACGGCTTTACCGCTTTTTCTGTAATTCCGCTGCGTATTGCTACCTGTGTGGGTGTGGGGTCTGCGGGACTGGGATTTATCTATGGTATTTATACTATCATTAAGAAGCTGATTAATCCGGATGTACCCATGGGCTTTAGTGCTATCATGTGTGCCATAGTAATCTTTGGAGGAATGATTATGGTTATGCTGGGGATGATTGGGGAATACATCGGACGTATTTATATCAGCATGAACAATTCCCCCCAGTATGTGATTCGAGAACGTGTCAATATGGGTCCGGAGAGTGTGAATGAAGAATTACTTTAAAGAAAACAAAATTTTATATCTTCAGGCAGTGCTGATGGGACTTCTGCCCCTTTTGTATGCCGTAGTATTTTGCACCATGGAGGGAGCATCCATCGGGCAGGTGTATCTGGCCAATTCCGACTGGAATGATGAGCTGTTTTATTTTAAGCAGGTGGAAAGCATGTTGGAATACGGCTATCCCCAGGGGTATTTTGGCTTTAATGAAAGCCATGCCTTAAAATTTTCTTTTGCGGCGTGGAGTCCGGTGCTTGTATGGCCCTGGCTGGTGCTGGGGAAGCTCTTTGGCTGGACACTGATGAGCCCCATCTATTACAATATTTTTCTGATGATGATTACCATGGCAGGTTTTGTGCTGATTGTGAAACCAACCTGGAAGCAGCTGGGACTTCTGACAATTTTGTTTTGCACATACACTCCTTTTGTCAGATATATGCTCTCGGGCATGCCTGAAATCATTTGCTTTAGTATGCTGATATTCTATTTTGCGGTGATGGTGAAGCAGCTGGAGACACCTACCGGGGGGAAGCTTATCTGGCTTCTGGTACTGGCTGGGGTGATGACGCTGATGCGCCCATACCTGATATTATTTTTGTTGTATCCGCTGGGCTGCCTGATACAGGAGAAAAAGTGGAAGGGTGGTCTGATTTCCGTAGGCATTCTGGGCGTGGTTGCGGCGATTTACTTTAGCATCAACCATTTTCTTGGTGCGGAATATTTTACGCCGTTGTTTAAGACCCAGTGGCTGGAGCCTTTCTTTGAAGGGCATTTTATTCAGGGGATAAAGGGGATTCTGGCAAGCCTTTATTATAATGGAAGTACTTTTAAGAGTCTTTTGATTGAAGGCTTTTACAGTGGAATTTATGAGGGTGCCATTTTTGCGGGATTTG
>CAZOSU010000090.1:0-9174 GCA_964582515.1 uncultured Acetatifactor sp.
GAACAATTACGAAACCTTACATCAAAGGCGGAATAAAAGATAAAGATGGTTATACAGAGTATTTCTTTTTATGTAAAAGAAAAAAGACTTGTGTTAAAGGGCAAGATGATGAACGGTTTGAAAGTTATTTAAATGAGTTTGAGAGCCTACTAAAAGAATGTAGAAAAAACAAAGAAAAAACATGAATCGGGGAGAAGGCATACTATGGAGCTAAACGTCAATACACCTGCTTATTTCAATCAGCATTATGGCATTGATGATGAAGTTTATCGGTTTTGTCAGAATGCATATATGTATTTCAAGGACAAAGAATATAGTGATACTTTACATACTATTGGAATTGTACCGGTTGCTGCACCACAGGAATTATATGATGATGGAGCATGGAAAGAGTCAGTAAAATTGATTAGCAACAAAAGTTGTGCAATTATTTCCATACGAATGGATTTTCGAGAGTATTATAATGCGGATAGTACTGAGAAAATTCTTTTGACGAAAAATATGATTCTAAAAGCAGTTAAGAAGATAAAGGCGAAAAGCAAATTTGATTATGATGCATTTGAAAGAGATTTTGATGCAGTAAGTATGATATAAAGACAACGCAAACTTTCAGTCTTGCGGAGACTTCGCTATGCGACCTCCATTACATAAATTTGTCAGACACGGTCTAACAAATTTGAAAATCTGAACATTCTTAGGCGGCGTGTTATATACCCTCTACCAACCTCTCTTTGCTTTCAAGCAACTTGAAGTAGCATTAACGAATGTCTACCTCTTCCTAAAAGGTAGAGAAGAAAACAAAATGACTTTTGATGCCCTCCTGTTTGCACGTTTTTCCACTTTAATGTGCAGAATTCAAATCTATTTTTTTCTAAAAAAGCATACTATGATAAATACATAGCAACAACAAACACTTTAAAGGGAGAAACTTATGGGGGACAATACTATGACAAATACTCAATACCGAATAGAAATTGAAGAGGCGCTGGCGGCATCCGAGGATGCACTGTTTTACTTGCAAAAGGCCAAGGATTCCATGAAGAGTGCTCAGAACTGGGGGCTTTGGGATATGTTTGGCGGCGGTCTTATCAGTACCTTTGTAAAGCATGACAAAATGGATACGGCACAGATGGATGTGGAAAATGCCAAGATGGCCTTAGATAAGCTGAGTCGTGAGCTGGATGACCTGGATGATGTGATGAATATTGATTTTAAGCTGGACGGATTCGTGTCCTTTGCGGACTATTTCTTTGATGACTTCTTCTCCGACTGGTATGTGCAGTCCAAGATTAATGATTCACATGCAAAAATCGAAGAAGCTATAGGCCGAGTAAGACAGGTACAGGAGAAGCTGAAAAGGTTATAATGTTTATAAAGAGCCATGCTGCCGGTAGCGGGAAGCGTCTGACGTGTGAAAGCACCCGCAGCTGTTCCCACTACCGGCGGCATGGCTCATGGCTAACGCGCAAAGAGTGGCGTAGAAAAATATCTCTCAGCCGTATCCGGCAAAATAGTCACTACAGTCTTTCCTTTACCTAATTTCTTAGCCAGGCGAAGTGCTGCAGCCACATTGGTTCCACTGGATATCCCACACATCAGTCCCTCCAAACGTGCCAGATCCTTGGCTGTCTGAAGCGCCTCCTCATCTGAGATAATGGCAATGTCCTCATATATACACTGATTAAGTACTGTAGGAATCACGCCGTCACCAATACCCATCTGAATATGGTTGCCCACAGTACCGCCTGCTAAAATAGCGGCGTTTTCCGGTTCTACTGCCCAGATAGTAATCTGTGGATTCAGTGCCTTTAAGGTCTCTCCAATACCGGTAATGGTTCCACCCGTTCCGATACCGGAGCAGAAGCCGTCAATAGGACCAGCCACCTGCTCTAAAATTTCCAGACCGGTATGATGGCGATGCACCATGGGATTGGCCTGATTTTCAAACTGCTGGGGCACATATACCCGAGGATTCTCCTCCTTCATGCGAAGGGCGGTCTTTACACACTCATCAATACAGTCACCAATATTTCCTGCATCATGTATCAGCACCACCTTAGCACCATAGTGCTCTACAAGCAAACGACGCTCTTCACTTACCGAGTCCGGCATAATAATCACTGTCTCATATCCCTTCACCGCACCTACCAAAGCCAGACCGATTCCCTGATTGCCACTAGTGGGCTCCACAATGATGGAATCCGGCTTTAAAATACCTTGCTCCTCTGCTGCCAGAATCATATTCAGTGCTGTTCTGGTCTTTACGGAGCCACCTACGTTCAGGCCCTCGTATTTTACCAACACCCTTGCGCTATCCTTATCTACCATTTTCTGAAGCTCAATAATGGGCGTATGCCCAATGGCTTCCAACACGTTCTTATATATCATCTTCTTCTCCCCAAACTGTCTCTACCAGTTTTAGACAATTTTCTAAGCTGAAATTCCCATCCTGGCTGACAATGTGATTCTCTGACGCCAGCTCCCGGGTATAATCCTCCAAATAATATACAGTATATGCATCCCCTTCCGAAATGTGACACACAATGGGAATTACGCCATACTCTTTGATGTAAACCTCACCATTCTCATCCACGGACAGGGTCACGTCCGCGATGCCTCCTACCATACGATTCATTACCCCTTCTCTGGTTCCGGACGTACCATTGATGAAATTGCCGATGGAATAATACACCAGCATTTCATTTCCTGCCTCGTCCGTAAGCCACTTCACCGGCTCAATCACATGGGGATGGGTACCGATAACAAGGTCCACGCCCTGCTCTAAAAAAAGCTTAGCCCACTTCTTCTGAAAGGAAGTCTCCTCCAACACATATTCCGTTCCCCAGTGGGGACAGACGATGGTAAAGTCCGCCAGCTCCTCCGCCCTCTGAATATCGGAAATCACTTTATCCTCATCCAGATAATTTACGACAAAGGGCATATCCTCCGGTGGATTGATGCCGTTGGTGCCATAGGTATAGTTTAAAATGGCCACAGAAATTCCATCCTTCTCATACACATACAAATAGTCTTCATAATGCTCCTGTGAGCTGTTCATCCCCAGATAAGCAATCTCCGGGTAGTTGCTTTCCCAGAATTCCATACAGTTTACCACACCCTTTTTCTTCTTATCCAGGGTGTGATTAGTGGCATGTAAAATCACATCAAATCCGGCTGCCACCTCCGCATCTCCCAGCTCATAGGGAGAATTAAAGTTGGGATAACCGCTGATACCAAGCTCTGCTCCGCCAAGGATGGTCTCCTGATTTACCAGTGCAAGGTCTGCACTCTCAATGGTGTCCTTCACGTTGGCAAAGATATGGTCGAAATTGTAGCTGCCATCCTCCTGTAACCCGGACTCCACCACCCGCTCATGCATCAGCATATCTCCCACCATCACCAGGCTCAGCTCAGGTACAGGAGTAGGCGTGGGGGCAGGCACTTGCGTAGGCACCGGCGCAGGAAGGGGTTCCTCTGTGGGTGCAACCGTTGGTATTTCTGTGGAAATCGGCTCTGCCGTAAGTGATATCACTCCGCTTTCTACAAGAGCCACACTGTAATCATCCGCCCTTTTGCATCCGCTAAGCAGGCACAGCATGGGCAGTATCCAAAACACTCTTTTCATGCGCATATCCTATCCAATATCCGGCTCATCATAAAAAGCAATCTTCCCGGTACGTTTTCCTTCCGTTTCAAATACAATAATTTCATTCTTTCCCGCCTTTAACAGTGGTGCAGGAATATAAAGACGCCTCTGAGGTCCGATTTCCCAGTATCTTCCCAGATGAAAGCCGTTTAAGAACACACAGCCCTTGCCCCAGCCGTCAAGCTCAAGGAACGTATCACCCGCTTCACATACATCCAGTTCAAATTTAAAGAACGCCGGCAGCCCCTCTGTATAGCCCTTTGTGAAATCCAGTCCCTCCACATTATCAAGGGGTAATGGGTACATACTCCAGCCGTAATGAATGTGTCCGTTTATCTGTACACATTCCCTGATGCCCTTGTGCTGTCTCTCCATCAACGGACCAAAATTTACACGTCCCATATTCTCTACCAGAATGTCCATTTTCGCATTATCGGGCAGCTGCACGCACAGCTCCCTCTCCGCCAAAAGCTCCCGGTCATACAGGGTGGCCACGGGTTTATCATCTGCAAAAATATTCGCTCTGTCATTTGCTCCCCACAAGCGGATTTTGCTCAAATTGTTTTCTTTTTCCAGAGTGGTGGAGTACAGGATATAACCATATTCCTGGTCACACTTTTCCATACAGATGGGGAAGGTGCTTTCTATGGGCTGTGAAATATCCTGAAGTGCCTGAAGCAATCCTACCTTTTCCACACACTCCACTTCCCCATAGGCTTTCTTTACAATCCTCGTAGAAAGCTCAACCTGTGGAAGCTCCGCATACTTACCGATTACCTTCTGATAATCCAGATACTTCTGTGTTATCTCGCCGTTTTCCGTCAGTACTCCGTCATAGTCATAGGAGGTTACATCCGGTGTCAGAGTATCATAGTAATTAGAGCCATTCATAAAGCCAAAATTGGTACCGCCCTCGAACATATAAATATTTACATGCCCAAGCTCCAGCATTTTATCCAAATCCTTGGTGCTCTCCTCTAAATTACCGGTCATATGGCCGCCGTTGCCCCAGTGGTCAAACCAGCCCACCCAGAATTCCGCACACATCAGCGGGCCGCCCTGCGTATACTTTTCCAGTACTCCAAAGCGTTCCACCGTTCTGGAGCCAAAATTTCCGGTAGGGTGGGCACCCTCCACACAGCCTCCATTTAAGGAGCCTTCAAAGGGACCGTCAGAAGTAATCAATGGCACTTCCACTCCAAGCGCAATCATCATATCCCGCATGGTTTCCATATATTTATGGTCATCCCCGTAATAACCGTATTCGTTTTCCACCTGCATCATGATGACAGGTCCTCCCTGGGTAATCTGCAGAGGAGTAAGCAGTGGAAACAGTACCTCATAATACTCCCGCACATGCTTAAGGAAGGGCTCATAGCAGGCTCTCAGGCGCATGCCGTCCTCCTTTAAAAGCCACCCCGGCAGGCCGCCAAATTCCCACTCCGCACAGATATACGGCGAAGGCCGCAGAATCACATATAGTCCCAGCTTCTGTGCCAGCTTTACAAACCTTACCACATCCAGCCTTCCTTCAAAGCAAAACTGTCCCTTCTTTGCTTCATGGGCGTTCCATGGAATATATGTCTCCACTGTATTGCAGCCCATAGCTTTCAGTTTTTCCAGTCTGTCCTGCCAGTACTCCGGCACGATGCGGAAGTAATGAATACTACCTGAAATCACATGAAAGGGCTTCCCGTCCAGATAAAAATTATCCTTAATCTCAAACTTTGCCATCTGTACCTCCAAAATGAGCAGGTCCCTTGAGACCTGCTCATTCTTTATATATTAATTCTTATTAGTACCTCTCTGACTGATTGCTTTTACGCCATACAGTACCACAAACAATATTATCAAGGATACCACTAATACCACTGCTGCATTCTGCACAAATCCGGTAAGTATATAGCCAATAAAGGATACTACCGCCACCAGAATCGCATAAGGAAGCTGTGTAGAAACATGGTTGATATGGTCACACTGCGCTCCGGCAGATGCCATAATGGTTGTATCGGAAATCGGCGAACAGTGGTCTCCGCAAACTGCACCTGCAAGACATGCCGCGATAGTGATGATAAGGAATTCCTCGTTTAAATTGATACCTACTACGATAGGAAGCAAAATACCAAAGGTTCCCCAAGAGGTTCCGGTAGAGAATGCAAGGAAAATCGATACCAGGAACACAATCGCCGGAAGGAATGCTGCCAGATTTGCTGCACTTCCTTCAAATAATCCGCTGACAAACTCCGGTGCGCCGAGAGCCTTGGTAAGTCCTGCCAGTGTCCATGCAAAGGTAAGGATTAAGATGGGTCCAACCATTGCTGAAAAGCCCTCCGGAAGAGCCTCCATACACTCCTTAAAGCTTAAGGTGCGACGAAGCATATAATAAACAATAATCAGAAGCAGTGCTGCCACTGAACCCATGGATAAGCCAAGGGATGCATCACAATTTGCAAAAGCATTGATAAAGCTCTCACCTTCAAAGAAACCGCCGGTATAAATCATACCGATGATGCAGCATGCAATCAGAATCGCAACCGGAAGGAATAAGTCCATAACCTTGCCATTCTTTCCCTTTGCTACCAAGGCGGTATTCTCCTCTACCTTCTTACCGGAGGTAAAGATATCGCCGTTTTTCGCATTGTCCTCATGCTTCTTCATCAGACCGAAATCGATATCAAAGCAGGAAATAAGGATAATTGTAGCGATGGTCAATAAAGAGTATAAATTATATGGAATCGCCTTTACAAAAAGCTCTAAGCCATCATATCCCTCAACCACACCGGCAACCGCTGCTGCCCAGGATGAAATCGGTGCAATCATACAGATAGGTGCTGCCGTAGCATCAATGAGATATGCCAGCTTCGCACGGGATATGTTATGCTTGTCCGTAACAGGGCGCATAACGCTTCCTACGGTAAGGCAGTTAAAATAATCATCTACAAAGATAAGGCATCCCAAACCAAAGGTGGAAAGAAGTGCGCCCCGGCGAGTCTTTATCTTATCCTGTGCCCACTTACCATAAGCCGCAGAGCCTCCGGCACGATTCATCAAAACCACGATGGTTCCGAGAATAACAAGGAAGATAATAATACCTACATTCCAGCCATCTGCCAGAGATGCGATAAATCCTTCCTCAAACATTGTGGTATATGCCGTAACCACATTAAAATTACAATAAAACAAAGCCGCTGTAACAATTCCCACGAAAAGAGAGCTGTACACCTCTTTGGTGATAAGTGCCAGAATAATTGCTACAAGTGGTGGTACCAAAGACCAAATGCTTGCGTACATACAACTTCCTCCTTAGTAGTTTTTCGGATTAACACTTTACTATTATAAAGTATTTACCCCCTTCTTTACAAGAGGAAAAATGATACAAGCTAAAAATCCACCAATAAGTGCTGTAATTAACTGGGTAAGAGAAAATGTAAGCTTTGCTGTCGCCAGTGCCTTCTCTGGAAGATTGGTACCCGGACCAAACACCGGAATGATAATCAGTGAAATCAAAAGTCCCATCACTGCTGCCTTCACCACTGCAGCAAGCACAACCCTTACAGAGAGAGGCATTTTCTTTAACAGCCCCACCACCAGCACCAACACTTCATTTCCTATCATTACAGCGGGCATTACCAGTGGCATGGCAGCCATAATAGGGGAACCGGTGATAAGGAATGAGGTAATCGGAGTAACAATGGCAATAATACTTGCGCACCCCACCCCCACAGAGAGCACTGCCATAATCAAAATCAGGTTAATAATGGAGCCCGTCACATATACGGACATATTCTTTAGAAACTGGCTTGCAATGGCAAGGGCCAGAAGGACTGCAGTTATCGTAATTTTCTTCGTTGTAATTTTCATGATTATTTTACTCCTCCGTAATGAATTTCAGGTATGAACTGAAGTTTGTCTCCGTGGCGGTTTTCAGATTGGAAGATGCCTTTGCCTTTTCCAGCTCCATAGAGGATTTCTTCACGTCACTGAGAACACCGGCACCGCCAACGCAGCCACCGGGACAAGCCATACCCTCTAACAAATAGCCGTTATATTTTCCGGCTTTTGCAAGCATCATCATCTTCTTACACTCTGCCAGCCCCTCTGCGCTGACTACCTTTACCTCACGCTCCGGGTCCATCTGCTTAATCACATTGGTAACTGCCCTGGCTACGCCTCCACTTACCGCAAAGCCCTTGGCATCTGCACTGGAAGCCTGCAATTTACCACCTGATTCCACTTCATCAAACTTAATCCCCTTAGCATCAAAGATACCCGACATTTCCTCAAAGGTCAATACAAAATCCACATCGCTTCGTACGGTTCTTCTGGATGCCTCCAGCTTCTTCGCTGCACAGGGACCGATAAATACCACCTTGGCATCCGGATGCTGCTCCTTAATCATACGGGCAGTCAGCACCATGGGGGTAAGGGTCATGGAAATACAATGCGCATACTCCGGGAACTGGGTCTTGGCCATAACGGACCACGCCGGACAACAGGAGGTGCCCATGAAAGGTAAATTCTCCGGAACCTCTTTCAGGAAGTCCTCCGCCTCCTGAATGGCGCAAAGATCCGCACCGATGGCAACCTCTACCATATCCTCAAAGCCCACCGCCTTCAGTGCACCACGAAGATGCTCTTCGTCTCCCTTTGCACCAAACTGGCTTATAAAGGATGGTGCCACGGCAGCGTAAATAGGCACCTCGCTCTTTAACGCCAGGCAGGTCTGGAAAATCTGACTCTTGTCCACAATCGCGGAAAAAGGACAGCTTACCAGACACATACCGCAGGATACACACTGGTTATAATCAATATCTGCACGTCCGAATTCATCCGATTTGATGGCATTCATACCACAGGCCTTGGCACAGGGTCTCTCCAGCCGCACAATGGCGCTGTAAGGGCAGGCATTAACACATTTTCCGCAATTAATACACTTCTCCTCATCAATTACAGACCTGCCGTTTACCATACTGATAGCACCTCTGGGGCATACCTCACGGCAGGGATGCTCAATACAGCCCTGACATGCATTGGTTACAAAGGTTCGCTTTTCCGGACAGGCATGGCAGGCAAACTTGATAATATTAATAAGGGGAGGATTATAATACTTCTCCTCGATGGCACTCTGGTCAATCCCGTCCGAAAGCATGGAATGCTCCGTTATACTTCGGATGGGCAGACCAATGGTCGCACGAAGACGCTCGCCGATAATAGCTCTTTCCAGGAAAATATTGTCATAGTTTTTCCCCACTTCACCGGGTACCAATTTGTAAGGAAGCTCGTCAATTCTGGAAAAATCTCCACCCTCGAAGGCCATACGAGCCACTTCTTTAAAAACATCATGCCTTACTTTTGTCTTATTTGAATATATCCCTCTCATGTATATTTCCTCCAAGATTTGCTTGTTAAAAATATATCATTCTTTAGAGCATATTGCAACCTCTTTCACGCATTTTTCCTACATATTATCGGAAAGTATGGTAGGGGCAGGAGGGGGCACCACGATGGGATATGGCAGGGTTATTTTT
>CAZOSU010000091.1:0-9141 GCA_964582515.1 uncultured Acetatifactor sp.
ACTGATAGCACAGGAGCTTACCAGATTAGAAAATGAGGTACTGTCCTATCGAGTGGAAGGTAGTGAAATATGGAACATCAACCATAGTGAAGGGGAGTCTGTGCAGCTTTCAGATATGCTTTATGGGTATCTTTCTCAAATTTGGGACATTTCAGAAAAAAGCGGAGGTGCTCTGGATGTAACTGTGGGTGAGGTAACTAGGTTATGGAGTATTGATACCTACGCAGACAATCCGGAGGGCTTTATGCTTCCGGGGGAAGAAGAGCTGGCAGCAGCAATTGGGAATGTGGGCTATGAGAAAATCATTATGGAGCAGAGCCTTGTGCTTCCACGGGGGATGACGATTGATTTAGGAGCCGTGGGAAAGGGCATAGCCTGTGATGAAATTCAGCGCATTTTAAAGGAGCAGGGGATTTCAGCAGCTGTTATCACCGTGGGGGGAAGTAACCTTATCTGGGGAGAGAAGGAGGGGGGCCTTGGCTGGACGATAGGTGTGACCCATCCCAGAGAGGAGGGCTCTTATCTGGGATATCTGCGTTTAGAGGAAGGCTGCTTTGTAGCCACCTCCGGGGATTATGAACGGTATGTGACTGTGGACGGCACAAGGTACCATCATATTATGGATCCTGCTAGCGGGTATCCTGCCAAGACGGATGTGTGTAGTGTAACCATTGTCAGTGAGAGTGGGCTGTTATGCGATGCCCTGTCTACGGCATGCTTTGTGCTTGGCAGTAAAGAAGGGCTGAAGCTTGCTGAGGAATATGGAGCAGAAGCTCTTTTTGTGAAAGAGGATGGCAGCGTGACTATGACAGAGGGCATGAAAAAGCTTTGGATGACAGAAGAGAAGTGAGGAGAGAAGTATCACAGGCAGGCTTGTGATATGTATGGAGAGGAAATATGGAACAGAATTTTTTATTTGCCAGTGAAGAGATTGTGAAGAAAGTGAACGAGACCATGCCGCCGGAGGAGGAAATGCAGAATTTGGCGGAGTTTTACAAGGTGTTTGGAGACCCTACCAGACTAAAAATTCTCTATGTGCTCTTGTGCGCAGAGATGTGTGTGCTGGATATTGCAGGGCTTATCGGCATGAGTCAGTCAGCAGTTTCCCATCAGCTGCGTGTATTAAAGCAGATGGATCTTGTAAAAAATAGAAGAGTCGGCAAGACGATTTTATATTCGCTTGCAGACTCTCATATCGTTAACATTTTAAGTCAGGGACTTGATCACATTGAGGAATAGGTGGTAGAACCGATGGGGGAATGGTAGGTAACCGTCTCCTCTCCATATTCCTGGAAATATACATAGCGTGATGTCATATTTATCTTCGTATAATTACCCTCTGCGATGGTGGCGGTAGTGCTTCCATCCACAGACATCATCTTCAGCGCGGGCTTTTGTCTGGAGTAGGTTTGATAATAGACATAGCCGTTTCCTACGTTAAAGCATTCCACACGCTCATTTGTCAGCACCTCTATGGTCTTACTGCTTAGCACATATCTGCATAAGCGGTAATCATTTTCAACATCAATATAATATATGTAATCGTCATCAATTAAGGGATACCAGATATTGCCGGCCCAAAGCTCGGAAACGGTATCATTTGCTGTATTTAAGGTATATAGATAGTGATTGTTCTCTGTGCCGTTATAGTAGATGATGCCATCTCTGGCACATGCAGGGTTTATGGCATAATCCGCAAGGTCTTTCTTCTCTGATTTATCAATCTTTATTTTGCGCAAGGTCGGGTGTTCATCCCCGGCTACCAGCAGGTACAGATAATTGTCCACCAGCTGACCCGTCACTACCACATC
Source organism: uncultured Acetatifactor sp. (assembly GCA_964582515.1). Lineage (GTDB taxonomy): Bacteria > Bacillota > Clostridia > Lachnospirales > Lachnospiraceae > Acetatifactor. The sequence goes on from CAZOSU010000091.1 coordinate 1,812, forward strand.
TGTTTCTAATGCCACAATATTCTCGCCGTCCAGCTCCGCTCTGTGAAAATCATGGCCGGAGCGGACATTACCAAGACCCATTTCACCGGATACTCCATATTGGAAATAGTAAAGATAATCGCCACCGGCTAAAATATTGCCCGGCTTTACCTCCAAAAGCTTTTCCATCTGGGTTTCGTCGGGCTTCATGCGGTATAAACATCCGTTATCATTGGTGTTTGAAAAATATACATAGCCGTCATACTCACAGAAGAGACCGCCGTTATTAAGATTGCCGGCAGTATTGCCCACTGTTCCTGCGGGATTCATGGTAACCCTGCTTAAAAATCTATCTGCTACAAGAAGTAATAACAGACATATCAGTACCAATATACTGAAAAGAATTGCTTTTTTGTTCTTTGTCACAGATACCCCTCCTTTTCTTTTCCCTTTGTTTAAGTATACCTTTTCTTTTTCTTGCTATCAAGTGGGATTTGCGTTACAATAACTTTTAAAATGGCGGTGACTATTCTATCCATAGCCCCATTCGCAAAACTGCCTCTGTGAGGCGTTCCTTTTGCTCATGAGGCTTTCTTGCCGTGTGAATAGTCACAAAGGATGATTTTATACATAAAGGCGGATGAGAAAATGGATTTACTTGAGCTTCGTGACAAACTGGATGTAATTGATGCGCAGATGGTAAAGCTGTATGAGGAAAGAATGGAGCTTTGCAGACAAGTGGCAGAATACAAGATTTCAGTAGGTAAAAAGGTATTTGACAAGCAGAGAGAACTGGAAAAAATCGCCAAGGTGAAGTCCTTGACGCATAATGATTTTAATTCCCAGGGAATTGAGGAGCTTTTTGAGCAGATTATGTCCATGAGCCGTAAGCTGCAGTATCAGGTGCTGGCAGAGAACGGGCAGCAGGGACAGCTTCCTTTTATTGGGGTAGATGCTCTTTATACAAAGAAACCCAGAGTGGTATTTCAAGGAGCGGAGGGTGCTTATTCCCAGGCAGCTATGCTGAAGTACTTTGGGGAGGAAATTGACAGCTTTCACGTAGATACCTTTAGAGATGCCATGGCGGCGATTGATGAAGGGAGTGCAGAATTTGCAGTGCTTCCCATTGAGAATTCCACTGCAGGCATTGTCAGTGAGATTTATGACCTTCTGGTAGAATTTGAAAACTATATTGTAGGAGAGCAGATTATTAAGATAGAGCATTGTCTGTTGGCGGTTAGGGGAGCGAAGGAAGAGGATATTAAGACCGTATATTCCCATGCCCAGTCCCTGATGCAGAGCGAGCGCTTTTTACGTGACAGAGATTATCGTCAGGTAAGCATGAAAAACAATGCTTTTGCAGCCAAGAAGGTGGCGGACGAGGGAGATAAGACCCAGGCGGCCATTGCCAGCGAGATTGCAGGGCAGATTTATGGTCTGGAGGTACTTAGAAAGGGTGTCAATGACTGCGATACCAATTCTACCAGATTTATCATAGTAACCAATCAGAAGGTATTTAAAAAGGACGCAGGGAAAATCAGCCTTTGCTTTGAAATTCCTCATAAGAGTGGTTCCCTTTACCATATGATTTCCCATTTTATCTATAACAATCTGAACATGACCAAGATTGAGAGCAGACCAGTGGAGGACAGAAACTGGGAGTATCGTTTCTTTGTGGATTTTGAAGGTAATCTGGGAGACAGTGCGGTGAAGAATGCACTTCGTGGACTTCGGGAGGAAGCAAAGAACTTGAAGATTTTAGGCAACTACTAAGGAAGAGGATAATGAGAGAACAGGAATTAATCGTTTATAGAAGCTTTGAGGATGGTGAACTTCTCTATGATATGGCTTTTTTGATGGAGCATTATCAGGATGAGTACTATAACCCTCAGGATATGTCAGCACTTTTGTATAAGTGCATTCACCGTATGATTGAGATGGCAGGGAGCTATGGCTTTCATGGCAATCTGTGGCACTGTTATCTGGCAAACCTCCTGGTGAATAATGAAAACAGCTTCAGCATGGGCTGTGAAATACGCGGAGAGATTGAAGGAAGCATCAATCAGGCAGCCCCTCACGACCTTGTGATTTTTAAGGACTTCTATGATTATGATTTTACCCATATGATGGAGGTACTTAAGGTGCCGGAGCTGGCACTGACTGTAGAGTATCAGAGCAGTAAGCAGGAGAGCAAGGTATACAATACCCGTATCTGTGCCCGTATCTGTGAGCTGGCGGAGAGCTTTAACAGGGATGCTACCGCGGAGGAAATGAAGCATACTTTAACCCAGTTTTACAAAGAATACGGAGTGGGTAAGTTCGGCCTGCACAAATCCTTCCGCATTGCTCACGAGGGTGAGGAGGTGGCGATTAACCCCATTTTAAACATTGCCCATGTGAAGCTGGATGATTTGGTGGGATATGAGATTGCCAAGAAAAAGCTGATTGATAATACGGAGGCCTTTGTATCGGGGAGAAAGGCCAATAACTGCCTGCTGTTTGGTGATGCGGGTACGGGAAAATCCTCCTGTATCAAGGCCATTGCCAATGAATATTATGACAGGGGACTGCGTATTATCGAAGTATATAAGCATCAGTTTAAGGATTTGAATGATGTAATAGCCCAGATTAAGAATCGTAATTATAAGTTTATCATCTATATGGATGACCTCAGCTTTGAGGAATTCGAAATTGAGTATAAGTATTTAAAGGCTGTTATTGAAGGCGGTCTGGAGCGAAAACCGGAGAATGTGTTGATATATGCCACCTCCAACAGAAGGCATCTGGTTCGGGAGAATTTCAGCGACAGGGAAGAAATCCGTCAGGATATGCACACAGGAGATACGGTGCAGGAGAAGCTGTCATTGGTGTCCCGCTTCGGTGTAACCATTTACTTTGGTTCTCCCGGCAAGAAGGAGTTCCAGAATATCGTGTCGGTGCTGGCAAAGCGATATGGTATAGAGATGCCACAGGAGCAGCTTTTGCTGGAGGCAAACAAGTGGGAGCTGCAGCATGGAGGCCTGTCCGGCAGAACCGCACAGCAGTTTATTGATTATTTATTAGGATTGGTACAATAGGATGAGGATAATTTTAGCATCTGCATCTCCCAGAAGAAAAGAGCTTTTGGAGCAGCTGGGCTGGGAGTTTGAGGTGATTGTCAGTGATGTGGAGGAGCAAATTACAAAGACACTTCCCCAAGAGGTAGTGGAGGAGCTTTCTTTTGTCAAGGCAAAGGATGTGTTTGAAAAAGTGGAAGGGGATGTGCTGGTCATCGGTTCCGATACAGTGGTTGCCTATGAGGATAAGATTTTAGGTAAGCCCCGGAACAGACAGGAAGCACAGGAGACACTTGAACAACTCGCCGGTGGCAGCCACTATGTATATACTGGGGTGACTCTTTTTAAAAGAGAGGGCACAGGGGTAAGCACCAGAACCTTTCATGAGGCCACCAGAGTGGAATTTTATCCCATGACCAGGGAAGAAATTATGTGGTATGTGGGGACCGGTGAATGTGATGATAAAGCCGGCAGCTATGCCATCCAGGGGCTTGGCAGCCGTTTTGTAAAGTCCATAGAAGGGGATTACAATAATGTGGTAGGACTTCCTATCGCCAGATTGTATCATGAGGCTCAGTTATGAAGAAATTAGTGATTTTTGATTTGGACGGAACTCTTTCCGATACCATAGCATCTATTAAATATTGTGCAGACGCCGCTTTAGCTACATGCAGTTTAGGCTCCTTTTCAGAGAAGGAATACTGCTATTTTGTGGGAGACGGTGCGGCTACCTTAATTGAGCGGTGTGTTAAGGCGGCCGGGGATAAGGAGCTGGTACATTTTGAGCAGGTATATGCAGCGTATAAAGAGATTTTTGCAGAGCACTGCATGTATCAGGTCAAACCCTATGATGGGGTTGTGGAGGTTTTGCAGGAGCTGAAAAAGCTGGGGGTTAAAATCGCTGTCTTGTCCAATAAGCCTCATGCAGAGACCATCAATGTAGTGGAAACTTTGTTTGGAAAGGGTATGTTTGATTACTTGCAGGGACAAAAGCCGGAGGTAGAAAAAAAGCCCAGCCCGGCGGGAGTGTTTGAGATACTCAAAGCACTGGATGTGAAAATTGAGGATGTAGTCTATGTGGGGGACACCAATACGGATATGAAGACCGGTAAGGGAGCGGGAGCATTTACGGTAGGTGTGCTATGGGGCTTCCGTGACAGACAGGAGCTGGAGGAGAACCACGCAGATGCAATTATAGAAAAACCGCGAATGCTACTTGACTATATCCGATAAAATATTTATGATAAGGATAGACAATAAATGGATTCGATGTAGAAATATTTCGTAGGAGGTTTTTGCTATGCATGAGTATGATGATGCAGTGTTAGAATGCTTTTTGGAAAATCAGTTACAGTTATTTCCGGAAGATGTAGCTAATGACCTTGAGGAGGCCGAGAGCTTTTTGGAAGAGTGTATGGCTGTAGTGGTGAATTCTGTAAATGAGGTGCTGGAGTATTTCGAGGATGCAGGTCTGGATGTGGACGGTGCAGTGGGTGATGAAATTCTTGAAGCGGCAGAAGTTTTTGATGTGGGCGACGGAAGATATCTGATCGTTGAAGCATAAATTAGACAAAATGTCTTGAAAAGGGAGGAAAAAAGATGGATTTTTTCAGTAAGCTAGGTGATAAGATTACCAACACCAGTAAGGATGTAGCTAAGAAGGCTAAGGAAGTAGCAGAAATTGCTAATCTTAATTCACAGGTATCTACCAAGGAAAGCACTATTAAGAGCACCTATGTAGAAATCGGTAAGTATGTTTATGAGAATTTAAAGGAAGACGCTCCGGCAGAAATCGCAGAGAAGTTTGCAACCATCGATGGATTGATGGCAGAAATTGCAGATATGAAGAAGACCATTCAGGAACTGAAGGGTGTTCTGGTTTGTCCAGGTTGTGGTAAGGACGTAGAGGCCGGCGCAGCATTTTGCCCAGGTTGTGGAAGCAAGATGCCTGAGCCTGTTGTAGAGGAAGTTGTTTCTGAAGAAGCTCCTGTAGAAGTTGCAGCAGAAGAGGCACCTGTAGAGGAAGCACCTGCAGCAGAAGAGACACCGGCAGAATAATTTGTGTGGATGAAAAGTGTGAAGCCGTCGCGTAAGCGACGGCTTTTTAATGCAGTGCCTTTTTTATATTATCTAATATCTCTTCCGGAACGAAGAGCTTGCCATGTCCTACTGCAAGGTCGGTTTTGGGTTTGTTGCTGCCGTGGAAATCACTGCCACCGCTGATGAGCAGATGATATTTGGCTGCCAGCTTTCTGGTCTGCCGTTCTTCTGCGGGAGTATTGGTGGTATAGATGGCTTCGATGCCCATTAAACCGCTTTCTTTAAGGCGTGCGATAAGCTCTTCCAGCCTGGCATCGCTCATGCGATAGAGTATGGGGTGTGCTAAGATTGGGATTCCTCCGGCTTCTAAAATCATGGCAATACCATCCTGTGGAGTGATTTTTTCCCGGGGAACATAGCAGTCGCAATGGTCACCGATATATTTGTCAAAGGCTTCGGTCATACTTTTAATGTATCCGTGATTTAACATATATCTGGCGTAATGAGCTCTTGTAATGACGCAGTCCGGAAATTCCTCTATAAGCTTTTCATAAGTAATATCTATTTCATGCTCTGCAAGGAGCTTGCACATTTTACGGTTTCGGTTATCTCTGGATGCCACAAATTCTTTCAGTGTATCCGTAAATATCTGGGAAGTATAGTCAATATACAGCCCAACGATGTGAATATCCTTCCCCTGATATTCCGTGGATAATTCGATCCCGGGAATAACCTCCGGAACCAACGGATTCTCTTCACGGAGCTTGTCCGCGTATGAAATGGCTTCTTGCAAGCCATCCACGGTATCGTGGTCGGTAAGGGCAAAGGCAGATAACCCCTTTTCCAAAGCATAATCCACCAGCTGGGAAGGAGCGAATGTTCCATCTGATTTATTGGAGTGTACATGCAAATCCACTGCTTTCATAGAATCTCCTTTAAGAAAAAGCCCGCAGATTGCGGGCTTTTATACGTTTTAGTTTTCGTCCTCCTCCTTAGCAGCGGTGTAGATGGTTCTCTTACGAGCCATATCATCGCTGGCAAGGTATTCGTCGTAGGTGGTAATCTTATCAATCATCTTACCATTTGGAAGAATCTCCATAATACGGTTTGCGGTAGTCTGTACAAACTGATGGTCATGGCAGGAGAAGAGGATTACACCCGGGTATTTGATTACACCGTTGTTCAGCGCGGTGATGGACTCCATGTCTAAATGGTTGGTAGGCTCATCGAAGATTAAGCAGTTTGCACCGCTAATCATCATCTTGGAGAGAAGACAACGAACCTTTTCTCCACCGGAGAGAACCTTTACCTTCTTCACACCGTCTTCGCCGGCAAAGAGCATACGTCCAAGGAAACCGCGTACATAGGTCACATCCTTTACAGGAGAGTAACCGGTCAGCCAGTCTACGATGGTTAAGTCATTGTTGAACTCGTCGGTATTGTCCTTAGGGAAATATGCCTGGGAGGTGGTAACACCCCACTTATAGGTACCCTCATCCGGCTCCATTTCACCGGCTAAAATCTGAAAGAGAGTGGTCTTGGCAATTTCATTACTGCCCACAAAGGCAATCTTATCTTCACGTCCAACGATAAAGCTTAAATCATCCAAAACCTTTTCTCCATTGATGGTCTTGGAAAGATGCTCTACAGTCAGAACCTCATTACCAATCTCACGGTCAGGGCGGAAATCAATGTAAGGATACTTACGGCTGGATGGCTTTATGGTATCCAATTCAATCTTTTCTAATGCACGCTTTCTGGAGGTAGCCTGCTTAGACTTGGAAGCGTTAGCAGAGAAACGGGAGATGAATTCCTGTAGCTCCTTAATCTTTTCTTCCTTCTTACGGTTTGCTTCCTTCATCTGCTTGATAAGAAGCTGGCTGGACTCATACCAGAAGTCATAGTTACCGGCATAGAGCTGAATCTTGCCATAGTCGATATCCGCAGTGTGGGTACATACCTTATTTAAGAAATAACGGTCATGGGAGACTACGATGACGGTATTCTCAAACTCAATTAAGAACTCCTCCAGCCATTCAATAGCGTCCATATCCAAATGGTTGGTAGGCTCGTCTAAAAGTAAGATATCCGGATTGCCAAAAAGGGCTTTTGCAAGGAGCACCTTAACCTTGATATTGGACTCTAAGTCCTTCATGGTAGCGTAGTGGAACTCCGTATCGATACCAAGACCATTTAAGAGCATGGCAGCATTGGTCTCTGCGTCCCAGCCGTCCATTTCAGCAAATTCTCCTTCT
>CAZOSU010000092.1:0-8986 GCA_964582515.1 uncultured Acetatifactor sp.
CCATAAGCCAAAGCCGTAAGCCCGTGCTCAAATTTGAGCACGGGCTTACGGCTTTATTTTTTTGTTTTGAGCATGAGCATGGTACGTTTTTTGGACAGATGGGAATATTTTTCCGTCGAAAATTCAAAAACAGTCGGCTTTTTTGTTGTGATATGCAACGCGCATACTTGCGTTTTTTCCTAATATGTTTTATACTTATAATATGTAATTATATCTAAATGAGAAGTTTGCCCTTTTTCAGGGGCAGGCTTTGGAAAAGTGTAGCCTAAATACGGCGGACAGAAAAATTTTAATCGGGAAACGGGGCTTCGGGGAAATGTACAGAAAGTTTTTTAAAAGGCTTATAGATATTTTCTTTTCGTTTATAGGTCTTGTTATTCTGGCAGTACCGATGTTGATTGTTTCAGCAGCAATAAAAATCGAATCTCCCGGTCCCGCGATTTTTAAACAGAAAAGAGTGGGGCTTCATGGAAAGGTATATGAGATATATAAATTCAGGAGTATGAGGGTTAATGCCGAACATACCGGCAGCGGAGTTTATTCCGAAAAAGGCGACCCCAGAGTTACAAAAATCGGAAGGATTATCCGTGCCACGAGTATTGATGAGCTTCCGCAGTTTATAAATATTCTTAAGGGCGATATGAGTTTCATCGGTCCGCGTCCTCCGCTTACATATCATCCGTGGCCGTATGATGAATATACTTCCGAACAAAAAAGAATGTTTGATGTAAGACCGGGCGTTACCGGATGGGCACAGGTCAACGGAAGGAAAAACGTTGAATGGAACAAGCGTATCGAAATTAACGTATGGTATGTGGAGAACGTTTCGCTCTGGCTTGATATAAAAATAATTTTTATGACTGTTTTCAAGGTGCTTGCCAATGCCGACAATGTTTCTGTCGGCGAAACAGTTAAAAAAGAAGAAAAAGAAACCGTTACAAAATGAGGTGAAAACCGATGCCGCTTAAACTGATGTATATTACAAACGACCCAAAGGTTGCGAAAATTGCCGAAGCGGCCGGAGTTGACAGGATTTTTGTGGATATGGAGTATATCGGGAAGTCCGACCGTCAAGGCGGAATGGATACGGTTCAGTCCCATCATACGGTTAATGATATCAAAAAAATAAAAGAAACGGTATCCACCGCAAAGGTGATGGTAAGATGCAACCCGATACATGATGCTTCATCGGAATACTGTTCTTCGGAAGAAGAAATAAATGCTGCGATCGAAGCCGGAGCGGATATTATTATGCTTCCGTTCTTCAAAACCTCAAGAGAAGTAAGAAGATATGTTGAAATCATTGGCGGAAGAGCGAAAACACTTCCTTTGGTGGAAACTCCGGAAGCGGTTGAATGTATCGATGAGATTCTTGCAATCGATGGGATAGATGAGATTTTCATCGGGCTTAACGATTTAAGTCTTGGTTATAAAATGAAGTTTATGTTTGAACTTCTTGCGAACGGAACAGTTGAGAATCTTTGCAAAAAATTTGAAGCAAAAGGTATTCCGTACGGTTTCGGTGGAATTGCAGCCCTTGGCAAAGGGATGCTTCCTGCGGAAAGAGTTATTGCCGAACATTATCGCCTTGGTTCAACCTGCGCGATTCTTTCGAGAAGCTTCTGCAACACAAATATAATCACCGATATGGGTGAGATTGAAAAAATCTTTACCGAAGGACTTAAGGAAATACGCAATTTCGAAAGCTACTGTGAAAAACAGGCCGAAGAATATTTTGCGGATAATCTTAAGGAACTCAAGAAAGCGGTTGAGATCATAAAAGGATAAATTTACCGAAGAAAGAGGAATGGGCATGAAACTTCTTGTTACCGGTGCGGCGTATCCTGATGATGAAAAGCTGGCTCTCCTTTCCGAAATGGGAAACGAGGTTTTCTTCCTTCAGAATGAAAAAGATGCATTACCATTACTCTATGATGAAGTCGAAGGAATAATCTGCAACGGTCTGTTTCAGCATCATCCGATAGAAAATTTTGTACATCTTAAATATATACAGATAACAAGTGCCGGACTTGACAGGGTTCCGATGGAATATATTAATGAACACGGTATAGAGATTCATAATGCGAAAGGTGTTTACAGTATTCCGATGGCAGAATTTGCTTTAAGTTCTGTTTTGCAGATTTATAAAGACTCGGACTTTTTTAGGGAAAATCAGAAAAAATGCATCTGGGAAAAGAACAGAAGCATAAGGGAACTCTTTGGAAAAAATGTATGCATAATTGGATGCGGAGACATCGGAACCGAATGTGCGAAAAGATTTGCTGCTTTTGGGTGTAATGTTTATGGAGTTGACCCAACGGAGAAAACCTGTGGATGTTATTCAAAAATATATACACCGGAAAAAATAAGCGAGGCGCTTTCAAAAGCTGATGTTGCAGTTTTTACGCTTCCGCTTACAGAAGAAACAAAACACATTATAGATGAGAATAAAATTTCGATACTTCCGGAAGGAAGTGTTATTGTAAATCTTGCAAGAGGCGGAATAATTGATACCGATGCACTGATGAATCAGCTTGAAAAGCGAAAACTTTTTGCAGCACTTGATGTTTTTGAGGAAGAGCCTCTTCCGGAAAATTCACCGTTTTGGAACATGGAAAACGTGCTAGTAACTCCTCATAACAGCTTTGTTGGAGAAAATAATCGCGAAAGACTCTGGAAAATGATAGAGAACAATTTGAAAGAGCGGGTGCATAGATGAAAAAAGTGCTGCTTACAGCAACGGTGCAAAGCCATATCTGCCAGTTTCATAAACCTTTGGTCGAGGTGCTGAAAAAAAACGGCTATGAAATACACGTTGCAGCAAAGGATAATCTTGCGGAAAAGAACGGGCTCAAACTTGATTTTGCCGACAAGGTTTTTGGTGTTCCCTTTGAAAGATCTCCCTTCAGCCCGAAAAACATAAAGGCATACAGGGTTCTTAAAAAAATAATCGATTCTGAAAAATATGATATTATCAGCTGCAATACCCCTGTCGGAGGTCTTCTGACACGAATTGCCGCTGCCGGAAAAAGAAAAAAAGGCACAAAGGTATTCTATACCGCCCACGGATTCCATTTTTATAAGGGAGCACCGAAAAAAAACTGGCTGCTTTATTATCCGGTCGAAAAATTCTGTTCTCTTTTCACCGATGTGCTTATAACAATAAATGAAGAGGATTTTTGCTTTGCAAAGGAAAAATTCGGATGCAAAGTCGAAAGGATCCACGGCGTCGGAGTTGATCCGGAAAGATATTTCCCCTGTGATGAAAAAGAAAAAGCAGAACTTAAAAAGGAACTCGGTTTTGAAGAAAATGAAAAACTGATCCTTTGTGTCGGCGAACTTCTTCCGAACAAGAACCAGACGATGCTCATTGACGCAATGGAAACCGTAACAGAAAAGATTCCGGAAGCAAAAGTCCTTTTTGCCGGAAACGGCCCGGAAAGGGAAAATCTTGAAGCAAGGGTTCGGGAAAATAAACTTGAATCAAACGTTGTTTTCCTCGGATACTGCACTGTTCTTGAAAAATACCAGAAGATATCCGCTCTTTCGTCTTCCTGCAGCATAAGAGAGGGCCTTGGTCTTAATCTTATCGAAGCGATGCTTTCCGGAAATCCTGTTGTTGCCACAAGCAACCGTGGTCACGACGAACTTGTTGTTCCGGAAGAAAACGGATACATAGTTAAAATCGGCGAAACAGAAAAACTTGCCGATAAAATAATCAAAGTTCTCGAAGATCCCGAAAATTCCGAAAGAATGGGGAAAAACGGAATAAAGATCGGAATGAAATACAGTACTCCGGAAGTAAAAAAGGAACTTGAAAAAATTTATTTGTAAAAATAAGGCGGTGAAATGCGATGTCTGTTTATGAACCTAAAATTTCAATAGTGATTCCGGCATACAATGCATCAAACTACCTTTCAGAAGCGATAGATTCCGCCCTTGCCCAGACATATAAAAATTTTGAGATAATCGTTGTTAATGACGGCTCAAAAGATGATGGCGCAACAAGAAAAGTTGCCGAATCTTATGGCGACAAAATCAGATATATTGAAAAGGAAAACGGAGGCTCGTCCTCTGCGCTCAATGTGGGAATCCGAAATATGGAAGGCGAATGGTTTTCCTGGCTGAGCCATGATGATCTCTATTACTCGGACAAACTTGAACGCCAGATGCAGTATATCAACGATCTTAATCTTGATGAAAATGAAATAATAAAGCATGTGTTTTTTTCAGGTTCCGACCTCATAGATGAAAACGGAGAATTTATCAGAAAATCTTCTCCCGAAAAGATGAAAAAAACCGCCGAAAAAATAAATAATACAGTCGGGAATGAATATCTCGTGGCAGAACCCACAGAAAATAACTTCCACGGGTGCTCATGTCTGATACATAAAAGTGTTTTTGAAAGCATCGGATTTTTTGACGAGAAACTGAGGCTTCTTAACGATGTTGATATGTGGTACAGAATATATATTTCCGGATACAAGGTGCGCTATATTCCGCAGGCGCTTGTTAAAGGAAGGATACATTCAAAACAGGTTTCGAGAAGCATAGGTTTTTCATACCATAATCCGGAACAGGATATGTTCTGGAACCGAAGTCTTGAATGGCTTAAAAGCAATCATCCGGATAATTTTGAACTCTTCTTCCTTTTCGGAAGGAACGCTTTCAGAAAAACAAGAAGCACCGAGGGAGAAAAAGCTTTTGCTTTTGCAGCTTTGATAAGGCCGGAAAATAAGACGAAGCTTTTTGTTTATAAAACCGCTGATAAGATTTATGCATCTCTTCGGTATGCTGCAAAAAACGTATATCTTAAATTAAAAACGTAAAAGGTGGAAAACGATTGATACCATATATATTGCTGCTTCTTGTTCCGGGGCTGTTTTTGTTCATAGCAATCAAGAAAAACAGCGGTTCAGGAAGGATTTGTATAGGAAAAACAGAATATATAGATAAAAACAACCTTGCTCTTCCGGTATTCTTCTTTATTTTTTTCCTGTTGCTTGCTCTGAGAGATGAAAGCATAGGAAACGATACAATGGGTTACAGAAGTATTTTCCTCGTTTATGGAACAGAAAAATTTGCGGATACCTTATATTATGGATTTGAACCGCTGTACTCATTTCTTAACTGGATCGTTTTTAAGATTACCGATAACTTTCAATGGTTTCTTGCAATCGCTTCAATGCTTTGTGTCTGGCCTGTTGCCGGAATATATAATGAGGACAGAAAAAACAGTTTTCTCAAAATTGTCCTTTTTGTCAACATGACGACTTTTGCAATGTATTTTTCCGGAATAAGACAGGCGATAGCTATGTCAATGGGAATGATTGCGTATAAGTTCGTAAAAGAGAAAAAGATACTCTGGTTTGTTCTGGCGTGCTTTGCGGCCATGGGATTTCACCATTCGGCTTTCATGCTGTTTTTTATGTATCCTCTCTATTACATGACTCTTAAGAAAAAACACCTTTGGTTCATAATACCGGTTATAGTTGTTTGTTTTATTTTCAATGTGCAGGTATTTACGTTCCTTACTAATATACTTGCTGTTTTTTCCGATGAATACGACAACATTGTAATTACCGAGACGGGCGCGCTCACTTCTTTTCTGATGTTCATTGCTTTTGCGGTTATGTCGTATGTTATACCGGATGAAAAGAAAATGGATAAAGAAACCATGGGTCTTCGAAATTTTCTTCTGCTGTCGGTGGTTTTGCAAAGCTTCGCATCCGTTCATATACTTGCCATGAGAATGAACTATTATTTTATTCTCTTCATACCGGTTCTTCTTGCGAAAATTGTTGAGATACCCAAAAAGCGCTTCAGCCAATTTGCACAGGCGGCAAAAATCGGTCTTACGGCATTTTTTACGCTGTATTTTTTGTATACCCTTTACAGAGCATATACGACCGGAAGCAGTACGCTTAGTACAATGCCATACGTTCCTTTCTGGGAGAATCAGTTATGAGAACAGTACAGATTAACACGACCTGCGGAGCGGGAAGCACCGGAAAGATCGCAGTTTCAATAAGCGAGCTTCTTTCGGAAAGCGGTATAGAGAATTTTATTCTCTATACAAGCGGAAAAAGCGATTGTGCGGAAGGAATAAAATGTTCCGGAAAAACTTATAAAAAATTCCAGGCATTGAAATCAAGGGTTTTCGGAAACTACGGTTTCAATTCAAAAACCGCAACAAGAAAGATGATAGGACATCTTGAAAGAATAAACCCGGAAGTTGTCCATCTTCATAATATCCACGGTCATGACTGTGACCTTGAAATGCTTTTCGATTATATCAGAAGCAGAAATATCAAAGTTTTCTGGACTTTTCACGATTGCTGGGCATTCACCGGATATTGTCCTCATTTTGATATGATCGGTTGCGATAAATGGAAGAGCGGCTGTGAAAAATGTCCTCAAAGAAAAGAATATAGCTGTTTTTTTGATAAAAGCAACAAGCTTTACCAGAAAAAGAAAGAATTGCTTTCTGAAATCGACCTTACCGTTATCACCCCTTCAAACTGGCTTGCGGATACTGTAAAACAGTCCTTTTTGGGAGGATGCGATATCCGGGTTATCAATAACGGCATTGACCTTTCAGTTTTTAAGCCGGAAGAAAGCGATTTCAGAAAAAGGCACGGGCTTGAGAATAAAAAGATACTTCTCGGTGTTTCTTTCGGATGGAGCGATAAAAAAGGGCTTGACGTTTTTGCTGAACTTGCAAAAAGACTTCCGGATGATTATCGGATAGTCCTGGTGGGAACCAATGAAAAAACGGACGGGCTTCTTCCGGAAAACGTCCTTTCAATCCACAGAACACAGAATCAGAAGGAGCTTGCAGAAATTTATTCCGCTGCGGATCTTCTTATAAATCCCACAAGGGAGGAAAATTATCCGACGGTAAACATGGAATCCATTGCCTGCGGAACTCCGGTGCTCAGCTTCAGAACCGGCGGAAGCCCGGAAATTATCGGAGAAGGCTGCGGAGCGGTTGTTGAAAAAAACGACATTGATGCAATGGAAAAGGAAATCGTCCGCATCTGCAAAGAAAAACCATATTGGACAGAAACATGTGTGGAATACGCAAAACGGTTTGACAAAAACATCTGTTTTGAAAAATATATCGAACTCTACAGGAGCATTAAATGACCGAACTTCAGAAAAAGGAATTTGAAATACTAAAGTCATTCATAGAAATATGTGAAAAACTGGAGCTTGAATATTTCCTTGTCTGCGGTTCTGCCCTGGGAGCAGTAAAATATGAGGGATTTATTCCATGGGACGACGACATTGATGTTGCAATGTTAAGGGAAGATTATGCAAGGTTCATAAAAGAAGCCCCGGCGCTTCTGCCGGAAGATCTTTTTTTGCAAAACTTCCGTTCGGAGGAAAATTTCCCTGCAATATATACGAAGCTTCGCAATTCGAAAACCACTTTTATCGAAAAAAGTGCAAGGTTTCTTCCGATAAATCACGGAATCTTTATCGACATCTTTCCCTTGGACGGTTATCCGGAAGGAGAGTTTGAAGGAAAGACACTTGAAATAAAAAAGAAAATTTATAAACTTGTTACCGGTTCCGTATATGATTTTCCGGAAAACAAAAAACACAGAGCGATAAAAACGGCATGCAGGCTCCTTGGCCTGGATAAGAATATTTCAGGAATTGCAGAAAAGTACGAAAAACTTATTTCCGGATATCCGGTTAAAGGTTCAAAACTTATATGCAATCACGGAAACTGGCAGGGCAAACTTGAATATGCTCCATCGGAACAATACGGAAAAGGAGCAAAAGCGGTTTTTGAAGGAATTACCGTAACGGTTCCAGAAAAATTCGATGAATATCTTACCCAGAAATATGGAAACTGGCGTGCGGATCTTCCGGAAGACGAAAAAAAAGGTCATCACTATTATGAAATATGCGATACCGAAAAGTCATATACAGAGTATATGAAACAATGAACGAAGGTACTTAACAGCCAAAGCTGTATGGTATATAAAAAGATTAAAGGAGGAAGACAAAAGGTGAAACGTGTTTTGTCAACGCTTCTTGCGCTTCTGATGGTTGTGGGAATTATGCCTGTAACTGCCCTTGCGGAAGAAGTATCCGAAATTCAGCTCGAATCCGTCACTTCTGTTTCAGAAGAGGTTCCCGCTGAAGAAAGCGAAAATGAAGAGAAAAATGATGCAAGCGTTTTTTCCGTTGCAAGCACAAACAGCAGCAAATCCGAAAAAATTGACTTCAACATCAACGAATCTCCGAGTTCAGATGGTTATTACAACCTCATCTCCAAACAGGACTGGGTAAACGCTCCCGGTATCAGTGAGGCTGAAATTGTTCTGAACAACGAAGAAGGCGATTATCGCCAGGTACTTCATATCATGAAGGCAGACATCGACAATGTTTATGTTAATGTCATCCCTACTTATTCTGAGATGAATACCTCCAAATATCAGACAGGCACCATGCTCGATCAGGCAAACTGGATCGACCAGAACATGGACGGCGAAGTTATCGGCGTTATGAACTGCTGCCTTTCCTGGTACACCGGCTATCCCGGCGAACGTGTAGGTGAACCTCTCGGCTTCATGATGATGAACGGCGAGATCATGTTCGATCCGGGCAACTGCGGATATGAATACGGAAACGTCGGCTTCCCGACCTGCGTTGTTATCAACAAGGATTTCAACGAAAACGGTGAAGCAAGACCTGACGATATCCCGAAACTTGAAATGGTCCAGATCAGAACTTCTGCTGACCTTGACGGTTGGGAATACACCGTTATTCCGGTTTCCAGCGGATATATCGTAAAAGACGGTGTTAACCAGTACAGCCCTTCCCACAGCGACCCTGCTCCCCGTTCCGTAGTAGGTATTACTGCAGACGGTGAAATAGTAATCATGGAAAACGACGGCCGTCAGCAACCTTTCTCTGCCGGTATGA
Source organism: uncultured Acetatifactor sp. (assembly GCA_964582515.1). Classification (GTDB taxonomy): domain Bacteria; phylum Bacillota; class Clostridia; order Lachnospirales; family Lachnospiraceae; genus Acetatifactor. The sequence goes on from CAZOSU010000092.1 coordinate 8,944, forward strand.
ATATGTACGAATGTGCAGAAGCTATGATCGCTGCAGGCTGCGT
>CAZOSU010000093.1:0-8811 GCA_964582515.1 uncultured Acetatifactor sp.
AGAAGCAGGGATGAAAAATATTTATATTTCAACAAACCATGATGGATTGTATGAAAAGTACGGGTATGATTTTTATGAAATGATGAAAGACATGAATGGAGAAGATTCAAGAGTGTATGTAAAGCATTTATAACTTTCAGTCGTGTGTTACTAAAAAGGAATTGGCTTTCTACGGGCAATGCAGTAGTTTTCCTTGTGACGATATTATTAATAAATCACATTCCGCCGTTTGGGATAAAGACTGGCTCCTATGGAAACGAAGTTCAAATACAAACCGGTAGGAAGTTGTAGAAAGGAAGGGCTAGATAGTGGCAACTTTTTATCTTGTTCGGCATGGAGAAGCTGATTATAGTGAAATGTTAGAAAAAGGTTTTTTTGGTTTTGGGCGTTCTTTTGCGCCACTATCTCAAAAAGGGGTAAGTCAAGCGGAAGCTACTGCGATGGATGAAAGGTTAAAATCGGCACAATTAATCGTTGCATCTCCGTATACAAGAGCCTTACAAACAGCAGCGATAATTTCAAGGGAAACTGGGTTGAAAATATGTGTTGACGTTGATTTACACGAATGGGAGCCAGATAAGACAAATCAATTTACTACTTCGGAAGAGGCGTTTGCGTTAACACGAGAGTTTAATTTGCATAAAGGAGTCTATCCGGAAGGAAAATGTATGAAGTGGGAAACATTAGATGAGGTAAGGCAAAGAATGCGCAAAGTTGCAGACAAGTATGCTGATTATGATAAGGTCATTTTTGTAGGGCATGGTATGGCATTTAGAACTCTTACATATATAGAACAGATGAAACCAGCTGAAATAGTCGAGTGTACTTATACTTCAGGACAGGAAGATTGTGTATATTCATTTTGTTAGTCACTCGAAAATTTTAACTTATGGAGGAACAGCAATATAGCAAAATATGCTTAGATACCAGAATGAAAATGGAGAGAGGTGATTACAGTGAAAATCGAGAACAATATATTAAAGTATTATTTGAAAAACGTATATTTTATTACAGGAACCGCCTATGCGGGTAAGTCAACCATGGTGAAAATGCTGGCTGACCGATATGATATGGTTTTCTGTGGTGAAAATTATCACAGCAGGGTATCGGATATTGTGGCAACGCCGGACAAGCAGCCGGATATTTGTTTCATGAAGAAGCTTACGGATTGGAAGGACTTTGTTACCCGTTCTCCCGAAGAGTATGAACGCTGGATTTTTAGTACAGGAAAAGAGGCGGCGGAGTTTGAAATAGCGGAGCTCATTTCCATAGCGGGGGATAGGAGGGTTATTGTAGATACCAATATCCCCATTGATATGCTGAAAGAAATTTCCGATTACCATCATGTTGCTGTGATGCTGTCGCCCCAGTCCATGAGTGTGGAACGGTTCTTTGACCGGAGCGACCCGGAGAAGCAGTTTCTCCTTGGCGTGATTGAAAGCTGCGACAATGCGGAAGCGGTTATGGAAAATTATAGGCGTGGTCTTGCCCTTATTAATAGCAAGGAGCATTATGACGAATTGGCAGAGAGTGGATTTTTTACAGTTGTCCGGGAGGATAATGGAAAGGATACCAGGGAAGAAGTTTGTGATGTGCTGGCAAGGCATTTTGGATTGATTTAGCTACTGAAAAATGGGAGATTGTTATGTCGGTTTTGCATGTCAGACTTGGGTACAAGACAGTTTTGAAGTGGACGAATAATGGGATTTTGGAGTTTAGAAAACAGAAGAAGTCTGACCGAGTTTTGCTGTTCTCAAAATGTTCCCTGTGAATGGCACTACATCAATGTTGGTGACCAAACATGGCATCAAAATATTGAAGAAAGAAACCGTAGGGTATTAAACGGGGAAGGTGGCTCGGATTATTATCTGGATGAAGGCCTTATGAGTAAATTATTGTCTATGTGGGAAGCACCTACGAAAGATGAAATTGATGTTTGGTATACATTAGAAAGAAAGTAGGCTTAGTGTAAAGAGAATAGCAAAAATCAAGTATAGGGGAGATACTTATGAATAGTGATTCAAATATGTGGGGGAAAAAGGTAATTGAAAAAGCATTGGAATATGCCAATTATAAATGGACAGCCAGTGAGAGAAATGTGTTGCATGGAGTTGACGAGGATGGTCGCTTTGTGGACACTCCGGATATCACATGGAAAGGGGAAATCTTTGATTGTGGATGGTGGAAAGTAGATGAAGTGAATGTGGGAATTCCATATGGCTGGGGAAATGCGTCTACATTAGAGGAGTTTGAGATTGGGATTAAGGAAGGAAAATTCGCCGGAAATGTTCCCGAAGATACAACGAGATACGGTAGCCGGAGTGCTGTAGGTGTGGATTGTTCGGGACTATTAACAAGATGCTGGGAGTTGCCTAAAAAAATAGCGACAAGGGATATTCCGGAATATGCGACGGTGATTGAGTGTATCGATGAAATACGACAAGGCGATGTGTTTGCAAAAGTGGGAAGTCATGTAATGTTCTTCGTAGAATTTGTAAATGACGAAAAGAAAGAAGTAATTATTATTGATGCAACAAGGAGCACGGGAAAAGTATCACAAAGAAAAGAGAATGTTGCTGAATTATTTGCGGAGGGCTATGAAATATATAGAAAGAAGTAGAACCTTCGTTTGTGAATGAATACATAGTAGAGGCGGAAGGAGATTTGGCATGATACTGATTTTTGATTATTTCGAAACCATCATTCACAATAAGTCCATGGATTTTAATCGGGGACTTAAGGTTTTCTGGGAAAAATATTATAAAGATAAATGCTCCTTTGAGGAGATTTCTGCATATGGGGAGGAATTATTCCGGCACTTGCAGGAGGTACATGGGCAGGGGCTGGAATATGCCTTCGTGAAGGACGAGCTACCCATGTATGCGAAAAAATATGGTGGTGAAACCATCAAAATGGCGGTGGAAGAAGAGGCAGATTTTCTGATGCGATGTAACGAAATGGAAATCATGCCGTATATTTCTGAGGCACTTGCAGTGTTTGATAAAATGAGCATTCCCATGTATGTTTTGTCCAATAGCGGATTTACTGCCGGAGCTCTTTCCACAGCTTTAGATAAGCTGGGAATAGGAAAATATTTCAAAAAAATTTGGTCCAGTGCAGATTTCGGAAGGATAAAGCCGGACAGAGAGTTCTTTGAGATGGCCATAGAGCAGGTTTTGGCTGATAATCCTACCGAAAAGCGGGAAAATATTGTTTTTGTAGGAGATACCTATAGCACAGATGTAAAAGGGGCAAATGACGCCGGCATTCATGTGATATGGATAAATCATAAAGGGGAAGAAAATGTAGAGTACCTGCCTATTTACAGCATTAGTGATACAAGGGAATTGTTAGGAACTGTAAAAAGAATGGGGAAGTTGTAGGGAGAAAAGAAGTGAATTTATCTGATTTTACGGAAGTAATCAAAATTGAAAAGGGCTGGTCTGACGAAAAGAAGTTTAAGGTTGTGGATAAGAGTGGGCAGGCATATTTGCTTCGGATAACACAGGTGGAACAGTATGAGCGTAAGAAAGCCGAATATGAGAATATGGAAAAGGTATCTGCTTTGGGGATTCCTATGTGTCAGCCCATAGAATTTGGGACTTGTGAGGAGGGCGTGTATTCTCTACAAAGCTGGATTGACGGAAAAGATGCAGAAGAGGTAATAGCGAGTCTTTCAAAAGAGCAGGTATACAAATATGGATACAGGGCAGGGGAAATTTTAAGAAAAATACATTCGATTCCTGCACCGGAAGGAATTGGTAGCTGGGAGGATTCTTTTAACCGGAAAATGAATCGCAAGATAGAAAATTACCGGAACTGTCCTTTGAAATATGAGGGCGGTGATGCTTTTATTACATACATAGAGGAGCATCGACATCTGCTAAAGAATCGTCCGATGACCTATCAGCATGGGGATTATCATATTGGAAATTTGATGATTGATAGTGAGGGGAAGCTCGTCGTTATAGATTTTAACAGAAATGAGTATGGTGACCCTTGGGAGGAGTTTAACCGTATTGTGTGGTGTGCTCAGGCTGCGCCACTGTTTGCTACCGGTATGGTTGATGGATATTTTGAGGGTGAGATACCAAATGAGTTTTGGGATTTGCTTGCGCTGTACATTTCCAGTAATACTTTGTCCTCCTTGCCCTGGGCAATTCCCTTTGGACAAGGGGAGATTGATGTGATGAGGAAACAGGCAAGTGAGGTTTTGGACTGGTATGATGGAATGCGTAGTACGGTGCCAAAGTGGTATAGAAAACAATTATAATTGCCAGAGAGAGGTTCCCCAAGTGATTACAAAAAATACCTTTGCTCCTATATTGGGAATTGAAAAAGATGAGGTGATTTTTTATTATATTTGTGTGGAGGGATACGATTGTAATTAAGGCATTGGCGCCGGACTATGGAGGAATTTGTGAGGAAAGTTATGAATCCTATAATAATCGACAAAATGAAATGTATTGGTTGTGGGCTGTGTGTTAGCGACTGCCCCAATTCTTATCTTTATCTTGAAAATAACAAGGCGAACGCGGCTACAGCCGGTTGTATTGAGTGTGGTCACTGTTTTGCCATCTGCCCGATGAATGCGGTGAAAATAGAAGGCTATGACTGTACGGACGAGCCCGTCACTTTGATGACGGAGTTTGACAGTGATAAGCTTTTGTCTGCCATGAAAAGCCGGAGAACCATTCGCCACTTTACAGAGCAGTCTGTTGATGAGGAAAAACTGCAAAAGATACTGGAAGCAGGACGCTACAGTCCTACAGGAGCAAATGCACAGAACGTTACGTTCACCGTTTTGGGGAGCAGGCAAAGCGAAGCAGAAGCGCTTTGTGTAAAGCTGTTCCGAAAGGGGAAAAAGATTGCATCACCCTTTGTTGGTTTTCTGAAAAGGATTGAAATTTCGGATGATTTCTTTTTTAAGGGGGCACCGGTGGTGATTGTGCTGTCAAGCAAAAGTAGCATCAACGCCGGACTTGCAAGCTCTTATATGGAGCTTATGGCTTACAATCTGGGACTGGGAGTGCTTTACAGTGGATTCTTTGTAGCCTGCACGAAAATGAGCAGAAAACTCAGAAAGTTGTTGCAGCTTCCGAAGGGTCATGAAGTTGTATCTTGCATGGTAATAGGCTACCCTGATGTAAAGTATCAGAGAATTGTACCACGAAAGAATTTACAGGTTAAAATATTATAGGATAGATTCATTTTCAAGTTCCAATTTTTGATGATGATGAAAATACAATGGACAAAAGATATGTAGGAGAGGATGAATGAAATGATTGTTTTGATAACGGGAGCATCACATACAGGCAAGACTGCTCTTGCTCAGAAATTACTTGAAAAATAGCAAAAGCATAATGTAGATTATGTGCTTTTGGACGATAAGTATGAAATTGATATTGATTTGCAATGAAAAATCCCAGTTATAGAGGTGCTATGTGAGTATAGAATACTTGATGAAAAAGGAATTGCCCCAAATTCCGGATGAGATAAAAATGGCGCTAAGCAAAAATGAGATTACACCAACTTCATTTTGTAAAAAGAATGACATATTAAAATCCGGGGAATTACAAAAGGAAGTGGGTTATAAAAAAATGGATGATGGTAGCTATCTGGTTTCCATGTATTGCCCCATGCCCAATATTACTTGTGAAATGATAGAGTGGTGGTTTTGGTGGCATCCAAAGAAAAATGAAAGATATCAGGTATGGTTTCCTGAAGCTCATTTTTCCATTGGTTTTTCCAAAAAACAAGCGGATTATTTTGAATGTGAAAAACGTCCGCAATTTCAGAATAACACACAATATCCGGTTGAGAAAATCGGTGGGACAAAAATGCCGTTAAGAATTGATTTTGTCTCTCCGAAAGAATTTGGATTTTCAGAATCCATTATGCAGGAGAATGACATTCCATTGATTGTGTGTGGTCATGTGGGTGCTTTTGATGGATTAATCTGGCATACAGAAATGGCACATATATTCAAACAGACAGAAGATGGATTGTTTATGATAAGCAGATTTTGGCTTGGGAAAACTATGAAAAATCCATTGCTGCGAAAGCTAATCATAACGGATGAAATGGCAAAAGGAATGGCAGAGCATTGCTGTATTGAGTATAGAAATCTGCTTGAGATTCTTCCGATTCTGTATCGGGAGAACCGGAAAATATAGGAGAAGTGAAGGAAAGCAGGAAGAAAATGGGGATAACGAAGAATAAACAGTCGCCGGAGACTATTCAGAAAATGGTGGAACGGGCTTATCCCGGGCTTACTATGGAGGATTGTACGGAGCTTACGGAAGGGCTTTGCAATGTGGCATATGTGGTGCAGCTTTCAAATGGAGAAGAGAAAATACTCAAGATTTCTGCGGCAGACAACAGTGGATACATGAGTAATGAAATCAACATGATGGATGCGGAAGTGGCGGCCATGAAGCTGACAAGGGGCGCGATTTCTACCAAGGTTCCGAAGGTGGATTATTACGATGCTGCCAGGGTAATCTGCAGTGGCAGCTACTTTTTTATGGAGAAGCTGGACGGGAAGAATTTCTTTTTGAATTTGAGGGATTACTCAGAGGAAGAGAAGAATACCGTAAACTTTCGGGTTGGACAGCTGGTGAAGGAAATTGCCGGCATAAAGGGCGAGAAGTTTGGTCTTTTGGGAGATGAGGCTCATCGTTTTGATACCCAGTATGATTTATATCGTTATATGCTCTGTAATGCCATCGGAGACGCGGAGGGACGTAACGTCTTCTTTTTCGTGAATGGGGAAAAGCTATTAGAAATGCTGGAGCAGGACAGGGAGTGCTTTGCGGAAGTGGAAACACCGTCGCTTGTGCACTATGACCTCTGGGAAGGAAATTTTTTTGTAAAGGATACCGATGTAGTTGGTTTCATTGACTGGGAGCGTGCTTTATGGGGGGACCCGCTGATGGAGGACCGTTTCCGCAGACATACCAGAAACCAGGGCTTTTTGAAGGGCTTTGGCTTGGAGGACCTTTCGGAAAAGCAGATGCGTCGTATTCTGTGGTATGATGTGTTGCTGTATTTAATCATGATGGCGGAGGGAGAGTATCGTGGGTACGAGGACGATGGACAGTACCGCTGGGTAGCACCTCTTTTCAGGGCTTCTCTGGAGGAGCTGATGGGAGAGAAGGTAAAGTACTGTACTTTGTGTTATATCGAGAGAGATGACCACTATCTGATGCTCTACCGCAACAAAAAGGAAAATGACCCCAATGAAGGCAAATGGATAGGAGTAGGCGGTAAGCTGGAGGATGGTGAGACGCCGGACAGATGTGTAGTGCGTGAGGCTCTGGAGGAGACCGGACTTAAGCTTACAGATTATACTTATCATGGAGTAGTACACTTTCACTCGGACAAGTGGATGGATGAGGAAATGTATCTGTATACTGCAACAGGCTTTGAAGGTGATGTGGATTATGATTGTTGTGAGGGGGAGCTTAAGTGGATTCCCAAGAAGGAGGTAATGAAGCTAAGCTTGTGGGAGGGTGATAAGATTTTTCTTAAGTACCTTTTGGAAGGAAAAAAGGATATAGACTTGACTTTGGTATATAAGGGGCCAGAGCTGGCAGAAGTAAGGAGCAAAGGTCCGGCTACATTGTAGACGGGCATTTGCTCCTTTGGTTATAGTTCATTTTCTTAGGAAAGAGCTTTCTTCTTCCAGTTACCCTTCAGGTAGCAGATGGTGGTGATAATCGCACCCATTACCCAGGAGGTAAGCAGGGAAATGAATAAGCAAAGATAAGAGCCGGTTGGATTTTCCGGTGTTCTGGTCAGGTATGCGATGCCGTATGCCAGAGGAACGCGGATGGCAATGGTGGTGGCCAGGGAAATCCACATGGGGGTCATGGTATCTCCGGCACCACGCATTACACCGGAGAGGGACTGTGTCACCGCCATGGCGATATATCCCAGTGCCAGAATGCGCATCATGCTGCTGCTGAATTCTACCAGCTCAGTGGTATCTGTAAAAATTCCCATTAAGTATTTTCCAAAGATTAATATAATGGCAGTAATGGTGGTAGCAAAGGCTACGGCAAGGAGGGTTCCCTGCTTGCTGCCCTTTTCCACACGGTCGAATTTCTTGGCACCCACGTTCTGCCCTGCAAAGGTGGTCATGGCGGTACCGAAGGAGAGATTTGGCATCATAGCAAAGCCGTCCACTCGCATAATAATTACATTGGCAGCAATTACCATCTCGCCGAAGCTGTTGGTCAGGGACTGTACCACAATCATAGCCAGAGAAAGCATTGCCTGGGTAAGTCCGGAGGGGAGCCCCAGGCGGATAATGTTGCCGCTGTGTTCCGCGGTGGGCTTTAGATAGTGGAGCTTTAAATCAAAGGTTGTAGCCATCTGGCGGAGCTTCAAAAGGCACAGAATGGCTGAAATGGCCTGTGCAATAACGGTTGCAAGAGCTACACCGCTGACGCCCATGTTGAATTTTGCAACGAATAAAAGGTCCAGAACAATATTGATGACGGTTGCAACCAGTAAATAGATAAGGGCGGAAACAGAATCCCCCAGACCTCTGAGCACACCGCACAAAATATTGTAATAGGCACAGCCCGCAATTCCCACGCTGAGAATCAGCAGGTAGGAGGTACACCAGTCGATAATACTGGATGGAGTATTTAAAAGCTCCAGCAGAGGACGGGAAAACAGTGCACCGGCAATCATGATGATAATGGAAGCAATAGCTGTCAAGGAAATACAGTTACCGATGGTTTTTGATAAATCCTCCCGTTTTCTGGCACCGAAATACTGCGCAACCATTACACTGGCACC
>CAZOSU010000094.1:0-8792 GCA_964582515.1 uncultured Acetatifactor sp.
CTTAACGTCTCTGTCATGAAGAGCCATCTCTGCTCTCTCATAGCAGTACTTGTCATGCATGTAGTGGATTACGTTCAGGGTGTTTACATAAACATCTGCTAACCACTCCATCATGTCGATGAACTTATCCATAACATCATCATACTCAAGAACATCACCACTTACAGGACGATACTTAGGACCAACCTGCTTCTTGGTTACTTCATCCACACCACCGTTTAAAGCGTACAGTAAGCACTTAGCTAAGTTGGCACGAGCGCCGAAGAACTGCATTTCCTTACCGATAACCATGGAAGATACGCAACAAGCGATACCGTAGTCATCACCATGCTCAGGTCTCATTAAGTCATCGTTCTCATACTGGATGGAAGAAGACTCGATAGACATCTTTGCACAGTATCTCTTGAAGTTCTCAGGAAGTCTGGTAGACCAGAGAACAGTAAGGTTAGGCTCAGGAGAAGCACCTAAGTTAGTTAAGGTATTTAAATAACGGAAGGTGGTCTTAGTAACCATATGACGTCCGTCACAGCCAACACCGGCTAAAGATTCGGTTACCCATACAGGGTCACCAGCAAAGAGTGCATTGTACTCAGGAGTACGAGCAAACTTGATTAAACGTAACTTCATGATGAAGTGATCCACGAACTCCTGAATCTGCTCCTCAGTGAAGGTACCGTTTGCTAAATCTCTCTCAGCGAAGCAGTCGATAAAGGTAGAGGTACGTCCAAGGGACATAGCAGCACCGTTCTGCTCCTTAACTGCACATAAATATCCAAAGTAAGTGAACTGGATAGCTTCCTGTACGTTCTTTGCAGGCTTAGAAATATCGAAGCCGTAAGAAGCTGCCATTTCCTTCATCTGCTTTAAAGCAACGATCTGCTCAGAGATTTCTTCACGAAGACGGATAACCTCATCAGTCATAACACGTCCGGTAGAATCCTTCTGTGCAAGCTTATCCTGAATTAAGAAATCAATACCGTATAAAGCAACACGTCTGTAGTCGCCGATGATACGTCCACGACCGTAAGCATCAGGAAGACCGGTAACTACATGAGAAGAACGGCAAGCTCTCATCTCAGCGTTGTAAGCATCGAAACAACCAGCGTTGTGAGTCTTTCTGTGGATAGAGAAGAACTCGCTGATTTCAGGATCTACTTCATAACCGTTGTCAGCACATGCCTTCTCTGCCATTCTGATACCGCCGTAAGGCTGCAGGGAACGCTTGAAAGGCTTATCAGTCTGGAAACCAACGATAGTTTCTTTGTCTTTGTTTAAATAACCAGGACCGTGAGAAACGATGGTAGAAACAACCTTGGTGTCCATATCAAGAACGCCGCCTGCTTCTCTTTCTGCCTTCTGTAACTCAAGTACCTGTGCCCATAAATCTTTTGTGTTCTGTGTAGGACCAGCTAAGAAAGACTCATCTCCATCATATGGAGTATAGTTCTTCTGGATGAAATCACGAACGTTTACTTCGTTTTCCCATTTGCCGCCTACAAAATTTGTCCATTCTGGTTTCATTTTGCTAATGCCTCCTGTTTTTTGTTTGAATTAGTGAAATTAAATTGTTATTAAAGTTTCTAATCCTTATGGCTTCATTATATGTAAAAGCCGATTTACAGTCAAGGAGAGTAAGTGTACTTTTTTACGTACAAATGCCCAGTTTATAAGGATTTAAGAATTGGTTTTGTGAGAATAACTTGTCAGAAAAAGGGGAATAGTTTATACTGAAAAGGCATTTGAAAGAAATATTTTTATAGAAGGAGGATTTACTCATGGGAAACTTCACAAAGGACATGACCATCGGTGAGCTTTTAAGAACCAATCCGGACGTGGCACCGGTTTTATTAGATGCAGGTATGCACTGCCTTGGCTGCCCTGCTTCACAGGCAGAATCTATCGCAGAGGCTGCTATGGTGCATGGTATTGATGCGGATGCTCTTTTAGAGAAGCTGAATGCTCTGTAAGAATTAATTATTATAGGTAACGAAAAATCCTGCTTCGGTTTGAGGCAGGATTTTTGCTTATAGGAAACCCTCCGTGCCCGCATGAGACGAGGAGGGTTCTTTTATCGGGTTTTATAAAATCATCGCCAGTCTGCCCAGCGCATCCTTATCCACCACTGCGTCCAGATGCTCCTGCAAATATGCGGGAGTGGAGGGCAGTACCTTCTTTAGGGTACTGTACTCTGACAGGGTGTTGCACAGTCTGTTAAAGACGGTAGCGTTCCCTGCATCCTGGGTGAGAAGTAACAGGTATTTATCGGTTCTGTAATCCTTATACAGGGTGCCTTCCTGACAGGTGTTGCCGCCCAGCTCGGACACGGCACGGAGTAAAAGGGACATGTCGTCAAACTGAAAGAGGCGTATCAGCTTCTGGGAGGAGGTTTCCTCTTTCAGGGGAGCTTCCATCGGCTCCTCTTCCGGAGCGGCGGTACTTTCCTCTATTTTCTGGAAAAGATCCATGATTTCGTCGGAATCTAAGATATCCTCCTCATGTTCCTCATCAAATCCTGCATCTTCATGGATGGATGGGGCAAAACGGGAAAAGCGGGTATCTAATTCCTCCGGGTCTTCTACCTTGGTGATAATCAGTACGATACAATCAGCGCTGACAGGCACAGCTTCTATCATGAGTGGGATATCCTCGGCTTCGAAACCGAATTCAAAGTTCGCCTGCTGCATCATATCCCGGAAGAGGCTTTTCGCCTTTTCACTGCCATATGCCAGTTCGCTGATTTTCAGCTGACGGCTGGCCAAGTCTTCCTTGGTAAGGGTGCACTTGATTTGGTTGTCGTTAACTTTTTCAATCTTCATAGGCCCTATCCTTTCTGTCAAAGGGTGGGAAAATCCCAGCTTTAACAATTTATTGATGTCTTGTTATCATATACTTTGGTACCGTTTTCGTCAATAGTGGTGGAAAGGATTTTAAGGAAATTTAATTTTCTACTTGCCATATTGACAATATTATCATATAATTGACTAAAAGATGCTTCCCCTAATCGGTACAGGAAGGAGGCAGACCCAGTCAAACTCTGAGACTATTCTGGGACAATTCGAGCCCGACTATCCAATATTTATTATATTCTATATATGAAAAATTGGATTCATACAGTTAAAAACTTACAAGCTTTTGTTTTTTTCATCTGCAAACATTTCTTTTATTATTTCCATAATTAATAATTCGCAAAAGTAAATTCACAATTATATTATACAAATTTTGTTATTGGTTGAGAGTACAGAGTATGGACTTACACGGAGAAGTATCTTTTTTCATTAGTATATCACGAAATCCTTTTGGTCAAAAGTGACCTGAATGTAAAGCTGTGTGAAGGAGAGAAGCCTATGGACGAGTTTATGGTAGAGCGCAAAAGAAGGGCCATGAAATATCAGATGTATAGATTGCGTAAGGACGGAATTCGTTTTTATGTGGAGATGACACCTGAGGAAGCCGCAGAATATTGCGTCAGGGAAAATGTAAAGTACATGCGGGATTATGACTTTACCAGAGAACGGAAAATAATCTGGCTGGACAGAGTTCGGCGGGATGAGTATGAAGACTATGATGAGTAGCTGAAAATGCTGTGGAGAAAAAAGCGGAATGCCTCAAGAAAAACGCGGGTCTCCACAGCGTTTTTCTTTATAAAAAATTAATGGCGTATCGGACAAATCTCTGTTATACTTTGGAGTGTCGGGTTTGTATCAAAGGAGAATATTAGATTATGAAGAAAATTGTACCGGTTCTGGTTGCGTTATTTTTAATTTTGATTGTAGGAGGCATCACGGTAGGAGGCATGCTGCTGGAGAAGTATTCTTATTCCGAGGAAAGGGCGGATTTACAGGAATATTTTGACGTGGAGGGAAATCAGCTGGCCATCATTTTGCAGGATGAGAGAGTGGAAGAGAATGCCGTATTAAAGGATGGTGTGTGTTATTTTGATTTGGATACCGTGCACAAGTACTTTAATGATGGCTACTATATTGATTTGAACGAGAATATTATGCTTTATACCACCGCACTGAGCACTACCAAGGTGAATTTGGGTGAGGCGGCAGTGTATGTGGACGGGGAGCGTACAGAGCTTCCCTATGTACCGGTGTACGTAGAGGATGAAAATATCTATGTGGCAGCAGATTATGTGAAGCGCTTTACCAATTTTTCTTACCAGGTATTTGATATGCGGGTGCAGGTATACACCCAGTGGGGTACGAAAACGGTGGATTATGCACTGAAGGATACTGCGGTGCGCTATCGTGGTGGCATCAAGAGTGAGATTCTTTGCGACCTGCCCCTGGGTAGCGAGGTGGAGATTTTAGAGGTGATGGAGACCTGGACCAAGGTAAAGACACAGGACTCCATTATCGGATATGTGGAAAATAAGCTGCTTAAAAATACCTCTGCCGGTCAGGGGGAGGCGTATCAGGAAACTCCTGTGACAGATTATGTGGAAGAGGAGTATACGACACATCAGCTGGAGGGCAAGGTGTGCCTGGGCTGGCATTCCATCGCAGGTATCGGTGGTAATGACACCCTGGAGAGCGTGGTGGCCAATACCAAGGGGATGAATGTCATCGCCCCCACCTGGTTTAGCTTAAGTGACAATTTTGGTAATTTTGAGAGCTATGGTACTACGGATTATGTGGAGCGCGCCCACAATATGGGGCTGAAGGTCTGGGGGGTACTGGATGATTTTAATTATAAAATCAATTATGACAATACGGTGGATGTGAATGAGGTGTTAAAGAGCAGCATGTTCCGGGGACTTTTGATTCAGAATGTGATTGATGAGGCACTCCGCCTTGGTATCGATGGTATCAATCTGGATTTTGAGAAGGTGGACTCCGGCTCTGGGGAGCATTTTGCCCAGTTTATCCGCGAGCTGTCCGTGCAGTGTCGTAAGAATGCCCTGACTCTTTCTGTTGATAATTATGTGCCTTTTCACTTTAATGAGTATATGAGAAGGGATGTACAGGGTAAATTTGCGGATTATGTGGTTATTATGGGATATGATGAGCACTGGCATGGAAGTGGTGACCCGGGAAGCGTGGCAAGTATCGATTATGTAAGCAATGGTATCGACAAAACCATGGAGCAGGTGCCTGCGGACAAGATTATCAATGGTGTGCCCTTCTACAGTATACTGTGGAAGACAGAGGGAGCTACGGTTACCGATGATTATCTGACCATGGTAAATACAGCAGATTTCCTCGCCAGAGTGGGGCAGACCGGTGTTTGGGATGAGGAGACCCAGCAGAACTACTATGAGTGGCAGAGCGGCAATGCCCTTTACCAGCTCTGGGCGGAGGATGAACAGTCCATCGCTGTGAAGCTGAATGTGATGAGAGCCAAGAATATTGCAGGAGTGGCGGTATGGCGACTGGGGTATGGTACCTCCAAGGCATGGGAGATGATTAATGCCTATGTGAACTCATAGCAGAGTATCATAGAACGTAAAATAAAAGCATAGAAATGATAGAGAAAGAACAAGGGTGGCATGGTATGACAGAAAGGCTGCGGACACTTCTTTCTCTATTTTTTTATGGGCTGATGACTTTGCTTATGCTGCATATGGCCGGGGAAGCGGCAAGGTATGCTGCCGGAGAAGGTCTTCTGATTGATGATACAAGGATTGTGGTGCTGGATGCAGGGCATGGCGGCGAGGACCCGGGGAAAGTAGGGAATGGCAATATTTATGAAAAGGATATCAATCTGGCAATTACCGGATATGTAAAGAAATATCTGGAGCTGAACAATTATCAGGTGGTGATGACAAGGGAAGAGGACGAAAGCCTGGGAACTACGGCTGATGGCTTTGACAAAAACGGAGACATGAGAGAGAGACTTGCAGCCATAGAGGATGCCGGAGCAGTGATAGCAGTGAGTATTCACCAGAACAGCTTTACCGACACATCTGTGAAGGGAGCCCAGGTGTTTTATTATGAGAGCAGTGCTCCGGGGAAAAAGCTGGCGGACGCCATTCAGAAAAGCTTGTGGCAGAGGCTGGACGGCGAGAAAAAGAGAGAGATTAAATCGAATGATTCCTATTATCTTTTAAAAAACAGCTCCGTCCCCATGGTGATTGTGGAATGCGGCTTTTTGTCCAATGATGAGGAGCTGACGCTTTTACAGCAGGAGGATTACCAGAAGCAGGTGGCTTGGGCAATTTATATGGGAATTGAAAATTTTTTGAGGATGAATAGTGAAAATTGACGGTTTCTCCTTTAAATTGATAATGGAATATGGTATAATACTCCCGAGTATGTGTTGCGAAGCAGACAGGATGGAAAAGTAGTGAATACGAAATTGATTTCCGTGATGGAAAATGAAATAGAAGCAAAGGATGCTCTTCTTAGAGAAGCGGGGGACATTCTTCGAAGCGGCGGTCTGGTGGCGATTCCCACAGAAACCGTCTATGGTCTGGGAGGAGATGGTCTGAATAAAGAATCTTCCCGAAGGATATATGAGGCGAAGGGCAGACCTTCGGATAACCCGCTGATTATCCATGTGGCGGATATGGAAAGCGTGGAGCGTATCGTCAGGGAAATATCCCCGGAGGCAAGGAAGGTGGCAGAGGCCTTTTGGCCGGGACCGTTGACCATGATATTTCCCAAGGCGGATATCGTTCCCTACGAGACGACCGGTGGACTGGACACCGTGGCAGTAAGGATGCCTTCCCACAAGGTGGCACGGAGGGTGATTGCCTACGGTGGAGGCTATGTAGCAGCACCCAGTGCCAATACCTCTGGCAAGCCAAGTCCTACCCTGGCAAAATATGTGATGGAGGATATGGACGGAAAGATTGATATGGTCATCGACGGTGGGGAAGGAGATATCGGTCTGGAGTCCACCATTTTGGATATGACAGTGTCACCCCCCCAGATTTTACGTCCCGGTTTTGTGACCGGGGAGATGCTGGAAAAGGTGCTGGGAGAGATTGCGGTGGATTGTACTATTTTGCGGAATGATACGGGGGAGAGACCCAGGGCACCGGGCATGAAATACCGGCATTATGCGCCCAGGGGAGAGCTGACAATTATTTCCGGTTCGGAGGCGGCCGTAATAGAGTATATTAATAATAGCGCCAAAAAGGCCATGGCAGCCGGGAAAACGGTGGGTATCATCGGCTCGGATGAAATGATTGCCGGATATATGGGAAGCTCGGTGAAAAGCGTGGGCAGTAAGTCGGACGAGCTGTCCATCGGAAAGAGTCTTTACCGCATTTTGCGTGAATTTGATGAGGAAAATATCGATGTCATTTATTCGGAAAGCTTTGGCCGGGAAGGTATGGGACAGGCAATTATGAATAGACTGCTGAAGGCAGCCGGACATCAGGTAATAGAGGTTTAGGAGGAGAAATTATGATTTCAATCGGAAGTGATCACGGCGGATTCGCATTAAAGGAGAAGATTAAGAGCTATTTGCTGGAGAAAGGATACGAGTGTAAGGATGTGGGGTGCTATGGCCTGGAGTCCTGTGACTATCCGGTATTTGGCCGTGCAGCAGCTTTGGCGGTGGCAAATGGTGAGTGTGAGAAGGGGATAGTGGTTTGTACTACCGGTATTGGTATCAGCATGGTTGCAAATAAGGTGCCCGGCGTACGTTGTGCACTTTGCAGCGATACCCTATCTGCCAGGATGACCAGACTTCATAACGATGCCAATGTACTTGCCCTGGGTGGCGGTATGATTGGCGACAATCTGGCACTGGATATCGTAGAAACCTTTTTAAATACCAAGTTCTCTGGGGAGGAAAAGCATCAGAGAAGAATCGATTTAATGGAAGGTTAATCACCGAAAAGGACAAAGGAGGGTAATCATGCAGTACAAGGATTATAAGAATGTTACGATTCTGGAGCATCCGCTTATTCAGCACAAAATCTCCATGCTTCGCGATAGAAAAACAGGAACCAACGAGTTTCGCAAGCTGGTGGAGGAAATTGCCGTATTAGAGGGCTATGAGGCACTCCGGGACCTTCCTTTGGAGGACGTGGAGGTGGAGACACCCATTGAAAAATGTAACACGCCTATGATTTCCGGCAAGAAGCTGGCTATCGTACCCATTCTTCGTGCGGGACTTGGCATGGTGGAGGGCGTGCTTACGCTGGTTCCCACAGCAAAGGTTGGACATATCGGTTTATGCCGCAATGAGGAAACCCATGAGCCGGAGGAGTATTATTGCAAGCTTCCCAATCCCATTGACCAGAGAACCATCGTGGTAGTGGACCCCATGCTGGCTACCGGCGGTTCGGCAGTTTCGGCTGTGAACTTTATCAAAGCACGTGGTGGAAGGAATATAAAGTTTATGTGTATAATCGCCGCACCGGAGGGGATTGACAGATTAATGCAGGAGCACCCGGATGTACAGCTTTACGTGGGACATCTGGACAGATGCTTAAACGATGCAGCGTATATTTGCCCGGGTCTTGGTGATGCCGGAGACCGTATTTTTGGTACAAAATAATGACGAAAAGAAATGATTATATTTGCTGGGATGAATATTTTATGGGCGTGGCGCATCTTTCCGGAATGCGCTCTAAGGACCCAAATACACAGGTGGGATGTTGTATTGTCAGCAGTGACAATAAGATTCTGTCCATGGGCTACAACGGCTTTCCTACCGGCTGCTCCGACGAGGAGTTCCCCTGGGACAGAGAAGGGGACGAGCTCCATAGCAAGTATGCATACGTAACACATAGTGAATTAAATGCGATATTAAATTACCGGGGAGGTTCTTTAGAGGGAACCAAGCTGTATGTATCCCTGTTCCCCTGCAATGAGTGCGCCAAGGCCATC
>CAZOSU010000095.1:0-8789 GCA_964582515.1 uncultured Acetatifactor sp.
CTGTCAATTCCCTCCAGAAGCTTCCCATACGCCGGTGTCCCGGGCGTAAGAAAGGCACCCCAGTCTTCAATATCAAGCTTCTGGCTTTCCGGATAACCTTCCGAAAAGTCCGGTCCACAGTGCCAGCAGATGCTGACGATACCGCCCCTCGCATCCCACTCCTTACTGCGACGCACCACATCCTCAAAGCTATCCTCAATAAAGTCCAGCCCCCGGATAGCAGGAAGCCTGCCCGTCACCCTCTGAATATAATCAAACTCCGTATTCTCACTACCATCCCAGACACCCTCCTGCTGCCCGGAAATAATATGCTTCTTATAATTGTCACAAATAAACTGATACAGCGAGTACACCCGCGCTGTGGCATTTCCATTGGATAAACTCATTTTTTCGCCCCCACAAGTTAATTAGCCTAAATTTACCTAAATCCCTACTAAAAATATAGGCTAATTCAACTTAATTGTCAATATGTATCCTTTGTGAATGGTGCAGTTAATTTAAAACCGAAGCACCGGGATATGTGGAGAAAATCCGTGTGGGTATGTGCCGGGGCAGGGGATGGAGAACTGGTGGGCATTTTGCTTGCGGACTCCGAAATTTAAGTTCTTCTAAGATTTTTGCCCGAATGTATCGAAATGCTACGCGTCGGAGGCAACGTGCGTCCGTGCACGGTGCCTCCTAACCCGGGCGTCCATGCCCGGATTCCGCTGTTTATGGAGCAAAAACCTAAAAAGAACTAAAACTTCTCCATACGCAAGCAAAATGCCCACCAGTTCTCCATCCCTGCCCCGGCACATACCCACACGGATTTTCCCCACAGAAAAAGAGCCCGGTATACCAATCGGTACAAACAGGCTCTTTGTAAATTTATATCTCTATTTTGAAGGAATAACATATATCCTTCTCGCCACTGATGCGATATGGTGCTTCCACATCCGCGCCCCAGCTGTTGATACCGCCTACGCCGCGGACTGCGCCCAAAACGGATACTACGCAGCGCCTTGGCAGGGGCAGCTCCTCATGATGTGTAGCATTTTCCAGCTCCTGGGCCGTATAGGGCAGACAGGAGAATGCAAAGGGCTCTCCATCCATGGTAAAGCGCAGGGAAAATTCCTCGCTGCTGTTGTCCGCATTGCTCTTTACATAGTTGCGGGTAACCTTCACCCACTTAGTGTCCATGTGCACGCCACAATCCTGGGGCACCATGTACGGCGTCACCGGCATGCCCTCCACCTTATATACTCCTAGGATGCCGCCAGCCATACGGTCCGGATAGGTTTCGCCGGACAAGCCTTCATAGGTATAGCCCACAGCCTTTGTAGGCAGGATAAACCGCATACCAAATACCGGAAGCTCCGGCAGCCCCTCCTTACCATGATAATGCACCTTCACACCAATGGTTCCATCCACAGCTACCATATAGGCTACATCCACGGTGGTGACAGGTACGGTAATGGTTTCATAGGTATACATAATCCGAATTTCTTCGGCTTTATCAATATCGGACCATCGATTGTTATTGGGTGCCCAGGGCTTCTCATATTCCTGCCCATCCACCCAAAGCCGGATATAGGTGCAGCCCTGAAACATATCTGCCGAATGCCACATACCACTTCTTAGCTGGAATCTGCTGCCTCTGTCATTATCCGTCAGGGCACGCCAGAAGGTAGGACGGGGGCTGCGATAAAGCCACTCCTTCCCCCTTACCACTAAGGATTCCAGCCCGCCGGTTCCATAAGAAAAAATGTAATGAAAATTCTCTCCGTGTACCCCGAAGGTGGCATCACCAAACACAATACGCAATTTATTTGTACAATCCATAGTAATATTTCACCTCCTGTAATGCAGGCTTCGGGCTTCTGTCCCCAAATACAATACCGTTGCCGGAAAACTCATAATCACAAGGTCTGTCGTCAAAGTCCCCACCGTAACGCAGCACCTCTTCCCCGGTAATCTCGTCAAATACCATAATCGCCTGGTCAATATAATCCCAGATAAAGCCGCCCTGGAACATCTCATATTTGTCGAATAAATCCATATAGGATTTCATACCGCCGATGGAATTGCCCATATCATGCATATATTCACAGAGAATGTATGGCTTCTTGGGATTGTTGCTAAGGTATTTTTCTATTTCCCAAGGCTCTGCATACATACGGCTTTCCACATCAGAAATCCTGTCCTCATATGCGCGATTCACAGCCACTCCCTCATAGTGCACCAGTCTGGATGAATCGGTTTCCTTGAAATATGCATTCATCGCCGCCAGATTCTCCCCCGCATAAGACTCGTTTCCCAAGGACCAGAAAAGCACGGAAGGATGATTCTTAAAGGTCTCAAAATTGGTGCGGGCTCTGTCCAGCACCACCTCCTTCCACTGTGGGAAGTCTCCCGGCACATTCCAGGACGCATCCAGACAGGCATACTTTCCCCAGGAGCCATGGGATTCCAGATTGGTCTCTGACATGCAGTAAATGCCGTTTTCGTCACAGAGACCATACCAGGCAAGCTGGTCCGGATAATGGCAGGTACGTACCGCATTGATATTGTTCTCCTTAAACAGCTCCATATCCCACTTCATATCATCCATGGTGATGCACCTGCCGGTTCTGCAGTTCCACTCATGACGGTTTACGCCCACGATTTTCAGCCGCTTTCCGTTTAGACGCATCACCTTATCTACGATTTCGATTCTGCGAAAGCCCACGGGCTGGAGAATATGCTCGATTTCATCGCCTTCCTTATTTCTTAAAATAATTTCTAATTCATACAAGCAGGGCGTGTAATTGTCCCAAGGCGTAACGCTGATTACCTCCCCCGGCGCAATGGTGAGGCTCTCGCCACATGCCATACTTCCCCACAGCTTTATGGTGCCGTCCTTATCCCTTAACGCATACTCCAGGATAGTATCCTCTATGGACACACCTTCTTCTGCCGAAAGCTTTACGTCCACGCTTAAGCTACCCGTCCTATTATCCTGACAAAGCACAGGCTTCACCCACAAATCCTCCACATGTACAGCGCCCTTGGCATACAGCTTCACATTACGGAAAATACCAAAAAACCGGAAAAAATCCTGATCCTCCAGGTAAGCTGCCGTACTTCTCTTATGCACCTCCACCGCCAGAAGATTGCCCTCCTTACGGATATATGGGGTCAGGTCAAACTCCGATGGGGTAAAGCTATCCTCCGCATAGCCCACAAACTGACCATTTATCCACAAATACATAGCCTGTTCCACACCTTCAAAGGAAATGCTTACCCGCTTTCCCAGGAAATGCTCCGGCAAATCAAATCTGGTCACATAGCTTCCCACCGGATTGTAGTCCGCCTTGCTGAACTGTCCTCCGGCATACTTTTCATCCCCATACCCTGCGGGTCTGCGGTAGTACATCCCCTCCCAGGGATACATCACATTGATGTAATGCACCTTATCATAACCGGCAAGCTCAATATGCCCCGGCACGGTAATCTTATCCCACTGGCTACGGTCAAAATCTTCTTTATAAAATTCCTCCTCTCTCTCCGCGGCACATCTACTATAAGTGAAATCCCACTGCCCATTGAGACATACCGACGACTGCCTTCCCTCCACGGTATAGCTGTGGTCACTGTGCGCAGGCAGCTGCCCCACCCGAAACACCTCTGGATTGTCCAACCATGTAATATCCGGCTTCATAGAATCCTCCTTGCCTGTTTTTCTTTGAGTATAGCATATCAAACAGGGTTCCACAAAGGCTTTTAAAAACCCCACCCACCTAAAAAAAGACCCACCACTCTCGTGATGAGTCCTTTCAAATTATTCCGCCACAGTACTTTCCTCTGTGCTCTCTTCTACTTCTTCTACCAAATCCTCTAATCCATAATTAAAGCAGGACACATTCGTACCGCCTACTACATATACGGTGCTGTCGTTTTCTACGCCCCAATAATATACGTAAGAAATGCTGTTATAATCTCCAATCAGGAAGGAATATGTGTTATCCGCAGTAACCACCTTCACCTTTCTGGCGCTGTCGCCCAGACCGTACTGCTCCATATCCGTCACATTCGGAATTTCCAGCTCTGCTTCAATCGCCGCCATACGCTTTGCCATGGTTTCCAGGTAGCTCTGGGTAATGGTAAGGGAGGTATCTCCCTCGTACACCCAGGTATCATTGTCCTTCACAAAGGAAAGCGTCTCGCCGTCATAATCATAGCTGATAGCCTCAATGGCCTCCACCTCTAAATCAGTGACTGCAATCACCTCGCTCAGGGCTTTATCCTGCTCCTTCTGCTCACTCCATTCATTGTATTTCACAAGTCCGAAGTATCCGCCTACCAACAGCAGGAGTAGTACCACCAGTAAAATCAACTGCTTTTTCTGTTTCTTCATAGGCACCTACTTTCTTCTGCGCTTGAACCAGATTACAAATCCAAGGATAAGACATGCCAGGGGCAGAACAATCGTAGTCACCAGTGTCAGCAGAACGATATCTGACTGACTTAAGGTCAGATAAGATACCTCATAGCTCTTCACCGGAATAGACACATTCACCTCATGTCCACCGAAGCTGCTCAGCATATTTATGAGAAGCTGCTGATTTGAACCGCCTACCATCTGGCTGGCACTGTCTGTAAATAACTGGCTACAGGAGAATGCCACCAAAGTAGCATCTGTCTCTTCCAAGGTCTTCACAGCCTGCACGCCGATGGCAAAGGGACCCTCTGCATCACCCTCTTCCTTTTCATAAGACTCGCTGGTGTAGGACTTCGCATAAGAAGCTTCTGAGGTGGTCAGAAGATTTTCATAAGTAATAGTATCCGTACTTTCCGGCACTACCAGACCATTCGCATAAGGTGCAAATACATAATAACTACCGTAAATTCCGCTATTGTAGGTATGAATCTCCACCTCCGGCAGGAGATAGAATGGTACGGAGTAATAATAATCTGCATCACCCTCCACTACATAGCCATCCGTCATAGTGATATCCATGTAAGCCAGAATTTCTTCACAATTGGTCAGGGGTGTTTCGGTACCACCACCAATGAAAATCACATTGCCACCCTGTTCCAGATAAGCAATTACTTTGTCTCTGTCATCCGTGCTGAAATCGTTCTGTGGTGCGTAGATTACCAGACATGCCGCATCCTCCGGCACCGCATCCATATCCATCAGATTAATCTCTGCTGTCTCAATATTACCCTTTTCCAGGTATCCGTTTACCGTATAGGAGAAGGAGCCTTCTCCATGTCCCTGGGTCAGATATACCTTAGGAACATCATCACTGACTACATAAGCTATAGCACTGGTAATCTGTCCTTCACCGTCATAACCGGTGGTGGTGGATGTGTAGGTGGTGTAATCGTAGCTGGATTCATAAATATCCGCGTAGCTTACCACCTTGCTTCTCTGCTCACCCACTACGATGATGCTGTTGCTGTACACGGAGCTGCTCGTATACTGGCTGGCAAATCTGGGATTCAACACCGGGTCCACGTAATTTACGGTTACATGGTCGCTATAATCTGCATATTTCTCCAAAGTCTGGGCAAGAGTCATATCCTGCTCGTCTTCATTTATGAGCACATAGAGGGTGATATCCTCCTCTAAAGTATCCAGAAACTCCTTGGTCTGGTCGGTAATAGAATACAGCTTATTGCTGGTTACATCGATGGATGTAATGCTTGCAGGCAGCTGACCCACAATCAGGTTCACAAAAACTACTACTACCGCAAAAATGGCGATGGTCACCGTACTGTATGCACCCAGACTGAAATGCTTCACTGACACACTGTAACGTCTCTTTTGGATAACCTGCGTGGCAAAGAAAAGTGCAATGGCAATCAGGGAGATAAAGTACACCACCGATGCCATATCCAGCGTACCATTTAACAGCATGTAAAACGGCGTGGACATATCATACAATCCCAGCACCTTGGTAAGTGCATTTCCGGTAGAGGAAATAAGGCTGCAGATAGATGACATCATATATCCAAGGAACAACACGCCAAAGGTAAGTACTGCTGCAATCACCTGACTTTCGGTCAATGCAGACACCAGCACACCGATGGCAAGGCAGGCTGCGCCATACAGGAAATAGCCTAAAATCGCAAGATACGCTTCCGTAAGAGGTACGGAGCCATATCTGCTTAAAATCAGCGGATACACTGAAATAATCATCGTCGGAACCGCAAAAATGGTCAGCAGCGCCAAATACTTTCCAAGCACAATCTTACCCACGGAGATGGGCGCCGTCAAAATCAGCTGATCCGTTTTATTATGCCGCTCCTCTGCCAGTATACGCATGGTAAGCACCGGCACAGAAATCAAAAATACAAAGATTACTGAGGAAATCGCATAGGAAAAATAAGGGGAACCATAGGTTACGTTATAAACGGTAAAATATAAACCTACGAAAAATAAACTTACTCCGATAAACAAAAGTCCGATAAAGGAGTGAAAATAGGATTTTAACTCTCTCTTATAAATTGCTGTCATTGTCCTCTTCCTCCTCTACAGCTTCTTCAAATTTAACTTCCTCTACTTTGGCTGCATCTTCTCCGGTCAGCTCAAGGAAGATATCCTCTAAGGATTTTTGTGACAAATTCATGGATAAGATAGGCATCCTCTTCTCCGCCAGCTTAAAGAATACCGCTTCGCGAATATCTGCACCCTTCTCTACGGTAACTGCCACATCTACCGCCTCGGCACCCACCTCTATGGTCTCTACGACCGATACACCTTCCATGGGAACCAGCGCTGCCTTTATCTCATTCTCTTCACCTTTTATGGTAAGAGTAAGCTGGTCACCGCCACTCATTAGTTTTGTCAGATTCTCCGTGGCTTCACTGGCTACCAGCTTACCTTTGGAGATAATCATGATATGGTCACAAACTGCGCTTACCTCGGATAAAATGTGTGAGCTTAAAATAACCGTATGTTTCTCTGCCAGCTTCTTAATCAGCTCGCGCATCTCAATAATCTGCTTCGGGTCTAAGCCTACACTGGGTTCATCCAAAATAATAACCTGAGGATAGCCGATAATCGCCTGGGCAAGCCCCACTCTCTGCTTATATCCCTTGGACAAATTACGAATCAGACGACCCTTCATATCCGTGATGCCGGTCATCTCCATTATCTCGGCAATCTGTTCCTTACGGGCAGATTTCTCCACCTTCTTTAGCTCTGCCACAAATTGCAGATACTCCATGACGGTCATCTCCATATAAAGGGGTGGAAGCTCCGGCAGATAACCTATACATTTCTTTGCCTCCTCCGGCTCCTTTAATACATCGTGCCCGTCAATTAACACCGTTCCTTCGCTGGCAGCCAGATACCCCGTGATGATATTCATGGTAGTACTCTTGCCCGCTCCGTTCGGCCCTAAAAAACCGTAGATTTGTCCCTTTTCCACCTTGAAGGAAAGATTATCTACAGCCTTTTGATTTCCATATTTTTTTGTCAGCCCTCTTACTTCAATCATATGGACCCTCCCTGAATAAATTCTTTTTCAGTTACCTATTCTGCCATAGAAATGTGTTCAAAAAATGTGGAAATTGTGTTCATTC
Organism: uncultured Acetatifactor sp.; assembly: GCA_964582515.1. Lineage (GTDB taxonomy): Bacteria > Bacillota > Clostridia > Lachnospirales > Lachnospiraceae > Acetatifactor. The sequence goes on from CAZOSU010000095.1 coordinate 7,555, forward strand.
TGTGAAATATGTGTTGGCCTTTAGAACCGGGGACAGGGGCTGGCAGAATATATAGTGCTTGGGAGTGCAGACTACGAGATTTAAGTACTTCTAAGATTTTTCCATTAAGTATATCGATAAGCAACGCGTCGGAGGCAATGCACGTCCATGTGCAATGCCTCCTAATCCGGGCATCCTTGCCCGGATTCCGCTGGTTATGGAGCAAAAATCTAAGAAGTACTAAAATCTCTTCATATGCACTCCCAAGCACTATATATTCTGCCAGCCCCTGTCCCCGGTCTAAAGGCCAACACATATTTCACGGATTATTCCAGAAGTTCCCCATCCACAATCTTCACAATCCGCTTGGCAGACTGTGCTACATTCAGGTCATGGGTAATCATGACAATGGTGTTCCCCATTTCGTTCAGCTCCTGAAAAAGCTTGAGAACATCCTTACCACTGCTCTGGTCAAGAGCACCTGTTGGCTCATCTGCAAGGAGTATGGAGGGCTTTCCCACCAATGCCCGGGCGATGGATACACGCTGCTTCTGACCGCCGGAAAGCTCGCTGGGTCTGTGCTCTAAGCGGTGGTCCAGACCCAAAAGCCTGATAGTCTCCATACAGGCTGCCTCTGCCTCCTTGTGATGCATCCCCCGCATAATCAGGGGCATGGTAATGTTCTGCAACACATTATAGGTAGGAATCAGCTGATAGTTCTGGAAGATAAAACCGATTTTCCGGTTTCTGACCTCTGTCAAATCTTCCTCGGGGGTGGCATGAATGGCCATGCCGTCCAGAAAATATTCTCCACTGTCCATCACGTCCATGCAACCGATAATATTCATCAGTGTGGTCTTTCCTGAGCCGGAGGGACCCAGGATTGCCACATATTCCCCTTCTTTTACGGAGAAATTTATATTTTTAAGGATGGGGAGCTTCTCCTCCCCCAGCATATATCCCTTATTAATATCCTTCATTCGAATCATACTGCAGGCCTCCTAACCGATAATATAAACTGCCATGATTTCTTCATCTTCCATCACCAGTGCCACATAATCACCAGCCGCCAATCTGGAGAAGGTGGTTTCCGTCCCCAGCTTGGTAGTCACTACCGTTCCTACGGGAATATACATGGTAATACTGTCTTCACCCATCCGATAGGTTACGCCATCATAGGTGATACTGTCTTCTGCTAAAGAGGTTATGCCCTGATTACGGTTCCCCTGACTCTGTCCCCGTTCCTTGGACTGGCC
>CAZOSU010000096.1:0-8695 GCA_964582515.1 uncultured Acetatifactor sp.
ATCGTTTATGGCGTACGTAAAGAACGTAAGACGGATACCTTCTTTAAGCGCACCACAGCCCAGGCCTTTTATAAGCTTATGGCTGTGATGGGGGTAAAGACAGTATATAATCATGCCGATTTTCGTCTGATGTCCAAAAGGGCGGTGGAGCAGTTTTCCAAGTATAAGGAGACCAATATGTTTCTTCGCGGCATGATGCCGTTAATCGGTTATGAAACCGACAGCGTGTACTATGACCGCAAGGAGCGTGTGGCGGGAGAGTCTAAGTATCCGTTAAAGAAGATGCTGGCGCTGGCCTTTAATGGTATTTCGTCCTTTAGCGTAAAGCCAATTACCATGATTCTGGGCCTTGGGGTATTTATTATTATCTGCTCCGTTTTTGCAGCAATATACGCTTTAGCTTCTTATTTTACCGGTCAGGTTGTACAGGGCTGGACCTCCCTTATTCTGTCCATCTGGTTTCTTGGCGGTCTGCAGCTGATTGCCATCGGCTTAGTGGGACAGTATATTGGAAAGGTTTATATGGAAGTAAAACAGAGACCTCGTTACAATATTGAAAAAGTGTTGGAGAGTGAAGACGAATGATGAAGAATGGCAGGGCAACAAAATATGCGATAGTGGAAGCGGTGTTGCTTGTAGGTTTGTTGCTGGCAGGGGTAGCAATTCGAATATATCAGATGCCAACAGAGCCTTATGGGCTGGGCACATATTTTGATGTGGCTGCTGTGGGCAATAATCCGGTACCGTATATTACGGGAACCGGAATCCGCCAGATTTATCTGTATATGTTAAGGGGGCTGTTCACTATCTTTGGAAATGTGTGGCAGGTAGGAACCATTGCCCAGCTGGTATTGTTTATGATTGGCGTCATGGTGTTTTATTTTGCAATTCGCAAGGTGAACGGCTGTGTTGGCAGTCTTTTGATTGTGGGCTGCGTGCTCTGTCTTCCGTGGTTTTTTCTACCCATTACATATATGTATGGTCCGCAGATGTTGTTTTTCCTTTTGTTCGGTGTGGGATTATATTATACCCATACTCTGGTGAGGGATTGTGAAAATCGGGAAGAACTGGGAATAATAATCATTCTTCAGACCATTATCACCGGACTTTACGGAGGACTGCTGATATATCTGGATTTATTCAGTGTAATATTGGTGATTCCTGTAATGTTAGTGCCGTTTTTGATGAGAAAAGTTGGGGGAGCAGGCAAGGGAACATTAGTGTCTCTGTTATGGATTATTTCTGCGGTAGCAGCAGTATTTTGTTGTGGTTTGGGAGAGGCTATGCTTGCACAGCTGTCTGTGGGAGAGGTGATGAAGCAGTGGCTGCAAAACAGCTATCACCAGCTGTTTTGGGATCATAGATCAGTCAGCTATGTATCCTGGGAAACACTTCTTAGGGACAGACATATCTGGCTGGGAATTATTATGGCGGCTACCTATATTTCGGTATTGGTTTATTTCGTGATTTATCTCCTTTTCCAGCGTACTACACGCACCGTGAGAGAGCTGGATGTGGAAGGTCTTTTGATGAATCAGACCGAAGGACCACAGGAAAATGCAGCAGAGCAGAGGGCAGAGATGCCGGCATCTGCTGTTGTATCGGAAAAAGAAGTGACCGCACCGGTCAAAGAAGAGGTGAATGAAGAGTTAAATCCGGCGGTTCGGTTTATTGAGAATCCTTTGCCGCTTCCGAAGAAGCATGTAAAGAAAACGCTGGGCTATGCCTTCGAGCCCGATTTTGAGGATATGGATTACGATGTGAAAGTATCCGAGAAGGACGATTATGATTTAACATGAGGGACCAAGGTATGGTCCCTTTTTGGGAATAAATAAGAAGAAAGGGAGAATGATGCAAAGTGGCACAGACAAAGGGCAGAAAAACATCATCTTCAAGTAAAACAAGAAAAAAGACAACTTCAAAGGCTGCCGGAAAGCGTAAGGCTTCCGCCTATGATGCAAAGCGGGAAAGTGAGATGTTACATGAGATTGGACTGATTATCTTTTTCGTTGTAATGGTTATTTTATTTTTATGTAATTTTGGTATTATCGGCCCGGTGGGAAATGCCATCAGCGGCTTTATGTTCGGCCTCTTTGGTCTGACCGCTTACGTTGTGCCGGTTCTTTTGTTTGTAGGTGTATGCTTCTGGTATGCCAATGTGGGGAATCACAATGCGGTGAGAAAGCTGGTGGCAGGATTTGTACTGTTTGTTATGCTTGGTATAGTGTGTGAATTGATTTTCGGTACGGTGGCTTTACCTACATACACAGAATATGATATGAAAGCAATATATGAATTTGGCTTTGAGCATAAAAATGGCGGCGGTGTCATCAGTGGTTCTCTTACCTATGTGCTGCACAAATATCTGGGAACCATCGGAACGATTTTGGTGGTAATTCTTTTGTCCGCGGTCAGCTTTATCCTGATGACGGAAAAGTCCCTGCTCAGTGGGGTAAAGAGAAGTCATGAGCGCATGAGGGAGCTTGGGCAGGAGGAGTCGGAGCGGCGCAGAGAATATGCAGCCATGCGCAGAGAGCAGCAGCTGGAGCTGCGTGCCCGTCGGGAGGAGGAGCGTAGAGAGCGTGCCCTGCAACGGGAGAATGAAAAAGCGATGCAGCAGGAGGAAATGCAAAGTGAAAAAATCCTCCGCATGGACAGAAAGGTGTCCGGCGTAGCCTTTGATAATACTACCTTTGTTAAGGAAAGTACTAAGCGTAAGGATAATATCCATGAGATTACCCTCAGCGAGGAAAGCTATGCCCAGGCGGGCACACCCATGAGTCAGCCGGTAAAAGAGCCGGAATTTAACTTTGATAATATCCGTATCCGGACAGCTCACCAGGTGACTATGCAAGAGGCAGAGCCGGTGGAAGAGGAAATATATCAGGAGGAGGTATATCAGGAGCCTGTGCAGGAGATACAGCCGGCTATATCTGCTAAAAATACGGCACAGACTCGTTCCACAAGACCGGTGGCTATCCTTACGGAGGATGTAAAAAATAATGTAAATCCAAATCAGAGGGAAATCAATAAGGCGGCTTCAGAGGCGGATAAGAGAGTGCCGAGGAAGTATATTTTTCCACCCTTATCCCGACTTTCCAAGGGCGTGGGGGGAAGCGGTGATTCCCCGGAGGTTTTAAAGGAGACAGCGATGCGTCTGCAGCAGACCCTGAATCTTTTTGGTGTAAAGGTAACCATTACCGATATCAGCCAGGGACCTTCTGTGACAAGGTATGAGCTTTTGCCCGAGCCGGGAACAAAGGTAAGTAAGATTTTATCATTACAGGACGATATCAAGCTGAATCTGGCGGCTACGGATGTGCGTATTGAAGCACCTATTCCGGGCAAATCCGCCATCGGTATCGAGGTGCCTAATAAGGAAAATTCCGTGGTGGCACTCCGAGATTTGTTTGAGACCAAGAGGTTTAAGGAATTCCCTTCCAATATTGCATTTGCGGTAGGTAAGGATATTTCCGGTGAAACCATTGTAACCGATATCGCAAAGATGCCTCATATGCTGATTGCGGGCTCCACGGGCTCCGGTAAATCCGTATGTATCAATACTCTGATTATGAGTATTTTATATAAGGCTCATCCGGATGATGTAAAGCTGATTTTAGTGGACCCTAAGGTGGTGGAACTAAGCATGTACAACGGAATTCCCCATCTTTTGATTCCGGTGGTAACGGACCCGAAAAAAGCGTCCGGAGCATTGAATTGGGCGGTTTCGGAGATGATGGACCGTTACGCAAGGTTTGCGGATATCAACGTAAAGGATATTAAGGGCTATAACCAGAAGATAGAGACCATGCGGGAGAATGGGGATGAAAATGCACCAAAGAAGATGCCGCAAATTGTTTTTATCGTGGACGAGCTGGCAGACCTGATGATGATTGCAGGGCACGAGGTGGAGGAGGCCATCTGTCGTCTGGCACAGCTTGCCCGTGCAGCAGGTATTCATCTGGTAATTGCCACCCAGAGGCCTTCGGTGGATGTTATTACCGGTCTGATTAAAGCAAATATGCCCAGCCGTATCGCATTTGCCGTATCCAGTGGCGTGGATTCCAGAACCATCCTTGATATGAATGGTGCAGAGAAGCTCCTTGGAAAGGGCGATATGCTGTTTTTCCCACAGGGACTCTCTAAGCCGCTGCGTGTGCAGGGAGCATTTGTATCGGAGAAGGAGGTTGGCGATGTGGTAGATTTCTTGAAGAATCAGGCCATCGGTAATGTATACTCCGAGGAGATTGAAGAGAAAATGAAAAATCTTGCAGGCTCCTCCTCAGGGGCAGGCGGAGGCGGCACAGACAGGGATGAGCTGTTTGAGCAGGCGGCAAAATTTATCATAGAAAAGGACAAGGCCTCCATCGGTATGCTACAGCGTATGTTCAAAATAGGTTTTAACCGGGCTGCCAGAATTATGGATCAGCTTTGTGAATACGGTATCGTAGGAGAAGAGGAAGGCACAAAACCACGTAAGGTATTAATGAGTATGGAACAATTTGAACAGCTAGCTGATGAAGTACTATAATTTATTTGAAAGGTATGAAGATTGATATGAAGACAGATATTCAGATTGCGCAGGAAGCGATTATGGAACCAATTACAGTAGTTGCTGAGAGAGCGGGTATTTCTGCAGATGATTTAGAGTTATACGGAAAATATAAAGCGAAGATTTCCTGGGAGTTCTTAAACAGAATCAAGGATAAGGAAGATGGTAAGCTGATTTTAGTGACTGCAATTAATCCTACTCCGGCAGGAGAGGGAAAAACCACTACCAGTGTGGGTCTTGGGCAGGCCTTCGGCAGACTGGGAAAGAATGCCATCATCGCTCTTCGTGAGCCTTCCTTAGGTCCTTGTTTTGGAGTAAAGGGTGGCGCAGCCGGCGGCGGTTACGCCCAGGTAGTTCCCATGGAGGATTTAAATCTGCATTTCACCGGAGATTTCCACGCAATTACCAGTGCAAATAACCTACTGGCAGCCCTTCTTGACAACCATATTCAGCAGGGCAATGAGCTGGGCATCGATACCAGAAGCGTGGTATGGAAGAGATGTCTGGATATGAACGACCGCGTGCTTCGTAATATCGTGGTAGGTATGGGAAGCAAAATTGACGGTGTGGTTCGTGAGGATCATTTTGTTATTACTGTTGCATCTGAGATTATGGCGATTTTATGCCTGGCTACGGATATGGCTGATTTAAAGGAAAGACTTTCCAGAATCGTCGTTGCATATAATTTTGCCGGACAGCCGGTAACCGCAGGTGAGCTTAAGGCAGTTGGTGCTATGGCAGCACTCTTAAAGGATGCCCTTAAGCCCAATCTCATTCAGACGCTGGAGCATACTCCTGCCCTTGTACATGGAGGTCCTTTTGCAAATATTGCCCATGGCTGTAACTCCATTATTGCCACTAAGGCAGCCCTGAAGATGGCTGATTACTGCATTACTGAGGCAGGCTTTGGTGCTGACCTTGGTGCAGAGAAGTTCTTTGATATTAAGTGTCGGATGGCAGGCTTAAAGCCGGATGCAGTGGTACTGGTAGCTACCATCCGTGCCCTTAAGTATAATGGCGGTGTTGCGAAAGCTGACTTAAATACCCCGAATCTGGAAGCACTGAAGAAGGGTATCGTAAACTTAGAAAAGCACATTGAAAATCTACAGAAATATGGCGTGCCCGTAGTTGTAACGCTGAATTCCTTTGTTACCGATTCTCAGGAGGAGGTTTCCTTCGTGCGTTCCTTCTGTGAGGAGAGAAAATGCGAATTTGCTCTATCCGAGGTATGGGGCAAAGGTGGTGAGGGCGGCGTAGCTCTTGCAGAGAAGGTACTTGCAACCTTAGAGACCAAGGAAAGTCATTTCAAGCCACTTTATGATTTAGACCTTTCTATCAAGGAAAAAATTGAGACTATTGCAAAGGAAATCTATGGTGCAGGAAGCGTAAATATTGCACCCTCCGCAGCAAAGCAGATTGCAAAGCTAGAGGAGCTTGGCTACGGAAAGCTGCCCATCTGTATGGCAAAAAATCAGTATTCATTGTCTGATGACCCCACACTGCTTGGCAGACCGGAGGGCTTTGATATGAATATTCGTGAGGTATATGTATCTGCAGGTGCAGGCTTTGTAGTAGTTCTCACCGGTGCAGTAACCACTATGCCGGGACTTTCCAAGACCCCTGCGGCGTATGGTATTGATGTAAATGATGACGGTGTGATTACCGGATTATTCTAAAGAGGAGTATGGGAATATGAAAATTATCGACGGAAAGCGCATCAGCGCAGAAATCAAGGATGAATTAAAAGCAAAGGTAGCAGCCTACAAGGAAGAGGGCGTGGAGATAACACTGGCAGTTATCCAGGTAGGAAACGACCCCGCATCCAGCGTTTATGTAGGCAATAAGAAAAAGGCCTGTGAGTATATTGGGATTCGTTCCCTGGCATATGAGCTGCCCGAGGAAACTACTGAGGCAGAGCTTCTGACCTTAATTGAAGGATTAAATGAAAGAAAAGATGTAAACGGAATTCTGGTTCAGCTTCCGCTACCCAGGCATATTGATGAGGAGAAGGTATTAAACACCATCTCTCCATTAAAGGATGTGGATGGTTTCCATCCTATGAATGTAGGTGCGCTCTGCATTGGTAAGGAAGGCTTTGTATCCTGCACACCTGCCGGAATTATTGAGCTGCTCAAGCGCAGTGATGTAGAAATTGCAGGCAGGGAATGTGTGGTCATCGGAAGGAGCAATATCGTAGGAAAGCCCATGTCCATGCTTCTTCTTAGAGAGAACGGAACCGTAACTGTTACCCACAGCAAAACAAAGGATTTAAAAGAGGTATGTTCCAGAGCGGATATTCTTGTGGTAGCCATTGGGCGTCCAAAGATGATTACCGCAGATTATGTGAAGGAAGGTGCCGTAGTTATTGATGTAGGCATTCACAGAGGCGAGGGAGGAAAGCTCTGTGGTGACGTAGATTATGAACAGGTTGCACCAAAGTGCAGTGCCATCACTCCGGTACCGGGCGGTGTAGGTCCTATGACAATCGCCATGCTGATGAAAAACTGTGTGGAAAGCATTCAGCTTCAGAAATAGTCTAAAGAGGAGTCTTAGATGAAATGTCCTAAGTGTGGGATGGAGCTGGCGGAGGGAATGCTTTATTGCGAACAGTGTGGAGAGGATATTCATATTGTTCCGGATTTTGAACCGGAGGTAGAGATTACCATGGAAGAAAGTCTGGGGCATGTACTTGAAGATGCTTTTGTAGATACGAAAGAGAAAACACCAAAGAAAAAGAATAGTGCAAAAAAGAAACACCCAAAAAAGAAGAAAAGAAAGCATTCCCGGCTTAACATTGCTGTGTCCCTGCTTATTCTTTTCAGCATTGGCTTTATTGTTTTCGTATTTTATTTTATGGAGCATTCGGAGAGCTTCCAGATTGGTCGTGGGCATCATTTCTATGAGGAAGGTAACCTGACGCGGGCTGCAGATAATTATAAAAAAGCAATCAAACTAAATCCCGAAAATGTTCAGACCAAGCTGTCTTTGGCATATTGTTTGCGAGACATGGGAGATTACCTGGCTTTTGAAGAGCTTCTGAATGGGATTATTTCTAGTCCAAACGTAACAGAAAATGACCAGAGTATGGCGTATAAGCAATTAATTTCGCATTTTCTGTCAAAAAATGACTACGAAAAGATTGACAAAATATTAACCAGTTGTAATAATGAATACGTTGTAAAAGCCTACAGCGAGTATCAGGTATGGGAACCGGTGCTTAGTCATAGCGGCGGGTATTATAATGAGATTATCCCCTTAAAGATTTCCTGTAAAACCAAGGGAACCATTTATTATACCTTAGATGGCAGTGAGCCCACTACAGGCAGTAGTGTATATTTAGGAGATACCATTTTCCTTAGAGATGGTCAGGAATATACCGTGAAGGCTATAGTGGTAAGTGAATATGGGGTTATCAGCGATTGTGTGACTGCCAGGTTTGAAATTGAAGTGCAGAAGCCTTCGCCGCCCATAGTATATCCCTTATCCGGGGAGTACATGGTCAGTGAGCCCATTATTGTGGATGTGGAGGACTATGAGGTAGTGTACTATACCACGGACGGAACCATTCCCACCACAGCCTCAAAAAGATACCGAGCTTCTTTGATGATGAATAAGGGCTATACTTTGTACAGATTTATTAAAGTGGATGAAAATGGTGTGGTCAGTGATTACACGGAAAGAGAGTACATTGTTACAATGAGTGATCCTTCCCCCGTGGAAGTGAATTAACATAGAAAGGTGTAGAAGATATGTATAAGATTTTAGATGCAAAGGAACTTACCACCAACATTTATCTGATGGAGGTAGAGGCAAAGAGAGTGGCGGCATCTGCGCTTCCCGGACAGTTTGTCATCGTCAGAACGGATGAAAACAGTGAGAGAATCCCTCTTACCATCTGTGATTATGACCGTGAGAAGGGGACTGTTACCATCGTGTTCCAGATTGTTGGTGCAGGTACCCAGATGATGAGCGCTTTAAAAGCAGGTGACAGCTTCCATGATTTCGTAGGACCTTTAGGATGTGCTTCTGAGTTCTGCAAGGAGCCAATGGAGGAACTGAAGAAAAAGAATATTTTATTTGTTGCGGGTGGTGTTGGTGCTGCTCCTGTATATCCTCAGGTAAAATGGCTTCATGAGCAGGGCG
>CAZOSU010000097.1:0-8567 GCA_964582515.1 uncultured Acetatifactor sp.
CCCTGGCACTTTTTTATTTTGAACAGGTGTATCAGATGATTTCCCACGGAGGCGTGGTGTACCGGATTATTTTTTTGCTGCCGGTGATTTTGCTTTTAGCATCCATAGAGAGTATGATTTTGGGGGTTTGCGGTAAGAAAGTGAGCAGGGTCCTGTTTTATGTGATACTGGGAGCAGAATATATCTTTTATTGTGCACAGCTGGTATATTTCAGTATCTTTAAGCAGCCACTTTTGTTTGCTGCGGTGGGAAATGCGGGAGCAGATGCCCTGACCACCTATTGGAGGGAAACATTAACCGGAATAGTCAACAACTGGTACGGCATCCTTTTCATGGCGTTACCTCTCGTCATCGGTATCGTGATGGACAAGAAGGGGAAGCTGACCTTTTCGTCCGTTGATGTATCGGCGGGATTTTTTTCACTTCTATGGTCGGCAGTGGCAGGCTGTATTCTGGCTACTATACCAAAGCAGAGTATTATCATGATTTTCAGGGCTACTATGACCCCTTGTCCCTAGTGGAAAGCTATGGATTATCTCCCACATTGACACGAAGCCTGATGGGGAATTTATTACCGGAGGCCGAAGAGGAGATGGTGCTTGCAGGCTCTGCGCAGACAACCCCGTCAAGGGAGCCTTCGCCCCAGACGCCCCTGCCCACAGAAGTACCCAGGGAGGATGTGGAAATCTCCAAGGAAACAGAGCCCCCCCGGGAGACAATGGCTCCTACGCCGGAGCCTGTTGATACTTCCCCCCATGTCTTTAACATGAATTTTGAAGCACTGAGGGCAAAGGTGGATACCAAGGCATATCGTAATGTGGTGTCTGCCTATGAGTATTTAGAGCCCACCAATAAGAATGAATACACCGGCATGTTTGCCGGCTATAACCTGATTTATCTGACGGCGGAGGGCTTTTCACCCTATGCGGTATCTGAGACTTTAACGCCCACCCTATATAAATTGTTAAATGAAGGCATTATTGCGAAAAATTATTATGTGCCTCTTTGGCAGACAAGTACCAGTGATGGGGAGTATGTAAATCTGACCGGACTGATTCCAAATCAACAGTTCAGTATGAAGAGAAGCGGTGCCAATGGACAGCCCTACTCTCTGGGGGCGTATTTCGGAAGTCAGGGAACGCCCTGTTATGCCTTCCACAACGGAACGCTTTCCTATTATCAGCGCTATATCAGTCATACCAATATGGGCTATGACTTCATGGCAGCCACCCTTGGGGATTTGAGCCAGGAGGAATGGGGGCATAAGATTTTCCAAATGGAAAATGCTAATTTATGGCCGGCCTCAGATTTGGATATGATGAAGGCAACCCTGCCTTATTATCTGAATCAGGAGCAGTTCCATGTGTATTATATGACCATTTCCGGTCATTTGAATTACAATTTCCTGGGGAACAGTATGTCCGCCAAGAATAAGGCACTGGTGCAGGATTTGGCTTATTCCACGGAAGGAAAGGCTTATGTGGCTTGTAATATTGAACTGGACAGAGCATTGGAGTACCTGATAGCAGAGCTGGAGAAGGCCGGAAAGCTGGAAAAGACGGTGATTGTCATGAGTGCGGACCATTACCCCTACGGTATGGATGTGAAAAATTATGAGGAATTGGCGGGAAGAGAGCTGGAGGGTACGCTGGATATTTACCGGAATTCTCTGGTGCTTTGGAACAGTGAGATGGAGCCCATTGTAGTGGAAAAGCCCTGCTGCTCCGTGGATATTTTGCCCACAATTCTCAATCTGTTCGGTTTTGAATATGATTCCAGACTGTATGCCGGAAGAGACATTTTGTCAGACAGTGAGGGGCTTGTCATTTTCTCTGACAGAAGCTTTATCACCGATACCATGCAGTACAATAAAAAGACCAAGGAGCTTATTTATACGGGAGAGGGGGTAGCTGAGGAGGAGTACGAGAAGATGAGGAGTCTGGTGAAGACGATTTATGATTACAGTGCGGGAATTTTAAATCAGGACTTCTATCGCTATGTGGAAGAGTGCAGAATTGTCAATTAATTAACAGGTAAGTGGTTGCATCATTGGAAAATAAAGTGTATAATACCTTCGGTAAATTGATTTATGATTGCCGAAGGCAATGAAAATAAAGGAGGACATATGAGTAAGAAACCAGTAGTTTTAATGATTCTTGACGGTTACGGATTAAATGAGAAGACTGAGGGTAATGCAGTATCCATCGCAAAGACCCCGGTTATGGATAAATTAATGGCAGAGTGCCCTTTTGTAAGCGGTAATGCCAGCGGAATGGCAGTAGGTCTTCCGGAGGGACAGATGGGTAACTCTGAGGTAGGTCACTTAAATATGGGTGCAGGCCGTATTGTATATCAGGAGCTTACCAGAATCACCAAGGAAATCCAGGACGGAACCTTCTTTGAGAATCCGGCTCTCCTTGCAGCAGTGGAGAATTGTAAGAAGAATGACAGTGCCCTTCATTTAATGGGACTTTTATCTGACGGCGGTGTACACAGCCACAATACCCATTTATACGGCCTTTTAGAGCTGGCTAAGAGAAATGGTCTGGAGAAGGTATACGTGCACTGCTTCTTAGACGGACGTGATACCCCTCCTGCATCCGGTAAGGATTTTGCTATTGCCCTTACTGAGGAAATGGAGAAAATCGGTGTGGGTAAAATCGCATCCGTAATGGGTAGATATTACGCTATGGACCGCGATAACAACTGGGACAGAGTAAAGCTTGCTTATGATTGTATGACTGAGGGAGAGGGACTTACCGCTGCATGTGGCGTTTGCGGTATTCAGGCTTCCTATGACAAGGATGAGACCGATGAGTTTGTAAAGCCCACCTGTGCTGTGGAAGAGGGCAAGCCGGTGGCAACCGTGCAGGATAAGGATTCCGTAGTCTTCTTTAACTTCCGTCCGGACAGAGCAAGAGAGATTACCAGAGCCTTCTGTGATGATGACTTCAAGGGCTTTGAGAGAACCCGTAAGGATATTGTATTTGTAGCATTCTCCGATTATGACCCTACCATTCCTAACAAGGAAGTGGCATTCCACAAGGTAGCTGTTACCAACACCTTTGGTGAGTGGCTTGCAGCAAACAATATGACCCAGGCAAGAATTGCTGAGACCGAGAAGTATGCTCATGTTACCTTCTTCTTTAACGGCGGTGTGGAGACTCCGAATGAGGGAGAGGACAGAATCCTTGTAAATTCTCCTAAGGTTGCTACCTATGACTTAAAGCCGGAGATGAGCGCATACGAGGTATGCGATAAGCTCACTGATGCAATCCGTAGTGGCAAGTATGATGTGATTATTATCAACTTCGCAAACCCGGATATGGTTGGTCATACCGGTGTAGTTGATGCAGCAGTGGCAGCTTGTGAAGCTGTGGATGAGTGTGTAGGTAAGGCAGTAGATGCTGTGAAGGAAGTGGGCGGCTCCATGTTTATCTGTGCTGACCACGGTAATGCTGAGCAGCTTGTAGATTATGAAAACGGTACACCATTTACCGCACATACTACCAATCAGGTTCCGTTTATCTTAGTAAACTATGATGAGGCTTATACCTTAAGAGAGGGCGGATGCCTTGCAGATATCGTTCCTACCATGATTGAAATGATGGGCAAGGAGCAGCCGGCAGAGATGACCGGAAAGTCTTTATTAATCAAGAAATAAGGTAGAGAGTTAAAAGGGCTGCTGCGGTAACGTGGCAGTCTTTTTTGAGGGTAAAAGCATGAGCTTATTGGGAGCAATTGTAAATTCTGTAGCTGTGATAGCAGGTGCAGTGGTGGGAATTGTACTGAAAAAAGGTCTTTCCGAGAAAATGGCAGACACTCTGATGAAGGGGCTGGGGCTCTGTACCCTTTTTATCGGCATTTCCGGTTCCTTAAAGGGGGAAAATACCCTGGTACTGATTCTCTCCATGATTATCGGTACCTTAATCGGGGAGGGAATAGATTTGCAGCTGCGTCTTCAAAGACTGGGAGATGGCATTCAGGAAAAGCTTTCCAAAGGGAAAAAAGGAGAAGCTACGCTTGCAGAAGGCTTTGTGACTGCCAGCCTTTTGTTTTGCGTGGGAGCTATGGCTATCGTAGGTTCCTTGCAAAGCGGACTTGTGGGAGACCACAGTATCCTTTATAATAAATCTATATTGGACTTTGTGGCGGCAATTATTTATGCGTCCACGCTGGGAATCGGCGTGGCACTTTCCGCAGTAGCAGTATTTGTTTATCAGGGAGCCATTACCCTGCTGGCAGGGGTGATTTCACCAATATTGACCGATGCAGTCGTCAATGAGATGACCTGTGTGGGAAGTGTGATTATCATAGGACTTGCCCTAAATATGCTGGGGATTACGAAGCTAAAGGTAATGAATTACGTGCCGGCCATATTTGTTCCTATTGTACTATGTCTGTTTTTATAACGCAGGAGGTAGAAGATTATGGGGTATGTTACTTTAGGACAAACAGGGATTACTGTACAAAAGAATAGTTTCGGTGCACTTCCGATTCAGAGAATTCCCAAAGAGGAGGCAGTGTATCTGTTACATAAGGCGTATGATGCGGGAATCCGCTTTTTTGATACTGCCCGTTTTTATACGGACAGTGAGGAAAAGCTGGGAGAAGCATTCAAGGGTGGGGAATATCCCAGAGAAGATATTTATATTGCAACCAAAACAGCGGCCACCACGCCGGAAGCCTTTTGGGCGGATTTAAATACATCCCTGACAAATTTGCGGACAGATTACATTGATTTATATCAGTTTCACAATCCCGCCTTTTGCCCTAAGCCGGGAGATGAGAGTGGTGTGTATGAATGTATGCTGGAGGCGAAGGAGAAAGGTCTTATACGTCATATCGGCATTACCAATCACAGACTGAATGTGGCCATGGAGGCCATTGAGAGCGGTCTTTATGAGACCTTGCAGTTCCCTTTTTGTTATCTGGCTACGGAGAAGGACTTGGAGGTAGTGGAAGCCTGCAAAAATGCGGGAATGGGCTTTATCGCCATGAAAGCATTATCGGGCGGTCTGATTACCAATTCCGCAGCGGCCTATGCTTCGTTAGCCCGGTATGACCATGTGCTTCCCATCTGGGGCGTGCAGAGAGAGGCGGAGCTGGATGAATTCTTAAGCTACATTGACAATCCACCGGTGATGAATGAGGAGCTTTCCGCAGTGATTGCAAAGGACAGAAAAGAGCTTTTAGGAGATTTTTGCAGAGGCTGCGGCTACTGTATGCCATGTCCGGTAGGTATCGAAATCAACAATATGGCACGTATGAGCCTGATGATTCGCCGTGCACCCTCTGCAGCCCAGCTGACTCCCCAGATGCAGGAGAAGATGCTTAAAATTGAGGGCTGTGCGGAATGCGGCAAGTGTAAGGCAAAATGTCCTTATGGTCTGGATACTCCGGCACTACTGAAAAAAAATCTACAGGATTATAAGGAAATACTGGCTGGTAAGGTTTATTAGGTAAGATTTGTACAAATTTTTTGAAATTTACCTTGTAATTTGGAAAATTCTATGCTATATTAATAAGGCTTGACATTCGGATAAAAGTTAGGTTAAATATTGCAGAAGATTTTGCAATATACAGGGAAAGGAAGAGGTTTTATATGGGAGCACTTAGAATCGTTTTGACAATTCTTTTTATCATAGTTTGTA
This sequence comes from uncultured Acetatifactor sp., assembly GCA_964582515.1. Taxonomy (GTDB): domain Bacteria; phylum Bacillota; class Clostridia; order Lachnospirales; family Lachnospiraceae; genus Acetatifactor. Next base: position 5,655 of record CAZOSU010000097.1, read on the forward strand.
TCGCAATAGTAGTGTTGGTACTCTTGCAGGAAGGTAAGCAGGCTGGTCTGGGAGCAATCGCCGGTGCAGCAGAGAGCTACTGGGGAAAGAACAAGGGACGCTCTATGGAAGGAACGTTATTAAAGCTCACAAAGATTTGTGCAGTTCTTTTCATCGGTCTTGCAATTGTACTGAATTTGAACGTATTTTAATTAGCGTTTTGAGACACTCTATGAATCATAGGGTGTCTTTTTCATTTTATGGATTTTGAGGTGAGTATGGAAATCAGAGATAAAAGAAAAAAGGTAATCTGTGACCTGGTTAGTGACGAGCTTTATGTTCCTATGAAGGAAAAAGAGCTTGCCATGTTCTTGCAGGTTGCTAAGGAGGATAGGGAGGAGTTTCACAGTATTTTGCAGGAGCTTCTTTCGGAGGGGAAGCTGATGCTGACTCTGAGGGGGAAATATATGAAATCCAATGGTAAGGTGCTGACCGGTACCTTTATCAGTAATGCCAAGGGCTTTGGCTTTGTGGAAATCGAAGGCAGGGAAGAGGATTTGTACATTCCCGAGGACAGGACAGGCGGAGCTTTTCATAAGGATACCGTGGAGGTAGCACTGCTACCAGCAAGCGGGGGAAAGCGGCAGGAGGCACAGGTAATCAAGGTGCTTAGCCGTGGCATGACCCAGGTGGTGGGCACTTATCAGAAGTCCAAGAATTTCGGATTTGTCATTCCGGATAACACCAAGCTGTCCCAGGATATTTTTGTTCCAAAGGAGCGTTCTAAGGGAGCGGTAGATGGGCATAAGGTAGTAGTAGAGCTTACCGATTACGGTAATGAAAACAAAAGTCCCGAGGGTAAAGTCGTAGAGATTCTGGGACATATCAATGACCCGGGGGTGGATATTTTATCCATTGTGAAGAATTTTGAGATTCCCATGGAATTCCCGGAAAAGGTGATGAATCAGGTAGAGCGTGTAGCTAAGGAGGTGTCTGACGCAGACAGAGCCGGCAGACGTGACCTTAGAGATATGGTGATGGTGACCATTGACGGAGAGGACGCAAAGGATTTGGACGATGCAGTAAGCCTGAGCTATGATGGGATAAATTTCCAGCTGGGGGTGCATATTGCAGATGTGACCAATTATGTGCAGGAGAATTCCGCGCTGGATAGAGAAGCCTTAAAGCGTGGTACCAGTGTGTACCTGGTGGACAGAGTGATTCCCATGCTACCCCATGCACTGAGCAATGGTGTATGCTCCTTAAATGAGGGTGTGGACCGTCTGGCACTGAGCTGTCTGATGACCATTGATGGTAAGGGAGAAGTGATTAATTATGAAATCTGCGAGTCGGTTATCAATGTGAATAACCGTATGTCCTACACCATCGTGAACCAGATTCTGACGCAAGAGGATGTGTATAAGAACCATCCGGAGTATGAGAAATATGCGTATCTGGATGAAATGTTCCGTTACATGGAGACATTGTCCAATATTTTGATTAATAAGCGTAGAAGAAGGGGAGCCATTGATTTTGATTTCCCTGAGGCAAAGATTGTGCTGGATAAAGAGGGGACCCCTTTGGCAATCAAGCCCTATGAGCGTAACGTGGCAACTATGTTGATTGAAAGCTTTATGCTGGCGGCAAATGAGACCGTAGCCCAGCATTTTTACTGGCAGGAGCTGCCCTTTGTATACCGTGTTCACGATACGCCGGATGCAGAGAAAATCGCCAAGCTGGCTACCTTTATCAATAACTTTGGCTACTATATGAAGAGCATTTCCAGAGAGGGCGTGAAGGTTTCGGATGGGGAGATTCACCCCAAGGAAATCCAGAAGCTCCTTGCTAAAATCGCCGGAACTCCCGAGGAGACTATGATAAGCAGGCTTGCCCTTCGCAGCATGAAGCAGGCAAAGTACAGTACGGAGAGCACCGGGCATTTTGGTCTGGCATGCAAGTACTACAGCCACTTTACTTCGCCGATTCGCAGATACCCGGATTTGCAGATTCACCGTATCATCAAGGAGCAGCTGCGGGGAAGATTGAACAATGACAGAATCGACCATTACCACAATATTCTGGATGAGGTATGTAAGCAGTCTTCCATAACGGAGCGTCGTGCGGATGAAGCGGAACGGGAGACCGAGAAGCTGAAAAAAGCAGAGTATATGCTGGAGCATCTGAGAGAAGTTTTCGAGGGCGTGGTATCCGGCATCACCCAGTGGGGGATTTATGTGGAGCTTCCAAATACTGTGGAAGGGCTGATTCATGTTGCAAAAATCCCCGGGGATTACTATTATTATAACGAAAGCACCTATGAAATGGTGGGGGAAGCAACCGGCAAAACCTATAAGCTGGGAATGAAGGTTAAGGTAATGGCCACGGACGCCGATATTTTTACTAAGACCATTGATTTTGCACTGGTGCAGGAGGATGAATAAATGGCAAAAGAAGCACAGAAACTAATCGCGAATAATAAAAAGGCTTTTCACGATTATTTTATCGATGAGACCTTTGAGGCGGGCATTGTACTTCATGGCACAGAGGTGAAATCCATGCGTATGGGCAAATGCTCTATCAAGGAATCCTTCATCCGCATTGAAAACGGAGAGGTGTTCGTCTATGGTATGCATGTGAGCCCTTATGAGAAGGGAAATATCTTCAATAAAGACCCTCTCCGTGTAAAGAAGCTTCTCATGCACAAGTATGAGATTAATAAGCTCCTTGGCAAAATCAAGGAAAAGGGTTATACCTTAGTGCCGCTGCAGGTATATTTTAAGGATGGCCGTGCCAAGGTGGAGATTGGCCTTGCCCGTGGTAAGAAGCTTTACGATAAGCGTGATGCTATCGCCAAGAAGGATCAGAGACGTGAGGCGGAGAAGGAGTTTAAGGTGAAAAACCTTTATTAAATATTTATACTTTTCAACCACTGGT
>CAZOSU010000098.1:0-2795 GCA_964582515.1 uncultured Acetatifactor sp.
TAAGGTATTGGGAATCGAGTAAATGAAAGAGCAATTTGCAAGAACGGGGCTTCTTCTGGGAGAAGAGGCCATGGAAAAGCTGGAAAAGGCCAGAGTGGCAGTATTTGGCATCGGCGGTGTGGGCGGTCATGTGGTGGAAGCACTGGTAAGAAGCGGTGTGGGGGCCATTGATATTATTGATAATGATACGGTCAGTGTGACCAATTTAAATCGTCAGCTCCTTGCTACATGGGACTCCGTGGGCAGGGACAAGGTAACGGTGATGAAGGAGCGCATTTTGTCCATCAACCCGGATTGTAAGGTGACCTGTCACCAGTGCTTTTATCTGCCGGAGACAGCGGAGCAGTTTAATTTCTATGCTTACGATTATGTTGTGGACGCGGTGGATACGGTGACTGCCAAGATATCTCTGGTGCTGGAGTGTCAGGAAAAGGATGTGCCCATTATCAGCAGTATGGGAGCGGGAAATAAGCTGGACCCCACTGCCTTTGAGGTGGCGGATATCTATAAGACCAGTGTGTGTCCCCTTGCAAAGGTCATGCGCAGGGAGCTGAAAAAGCGCGGGGTGAAGAAGCTGAAGGTGGTGTATTCCAAGGAAGAAGCTTTAAAGCCCAGTGAAGAGGTGGCGGTGAAATTTCCGGAGCCTGTGACTAAGCGGGTACTTCCCGGCTCGATTGCTTTTGTACCCTCTGTGGCAGGACTTATCATTGCATCAGAAGTAATTAAGGACTTGATAAAGTAATATGAAGGATTTTATTTATTTGGATAATGCTGCAACTACCAGGGTAAAGCCCCAGGTTTTAAATGCCATGCTTCCCTTCTTTCGTGAGGATTATGGGAATCCGGCGGCAATTTATGCTCCCGGAGGAAATGCCGCCAAGGCGGTAGGGCTTGCCAGAAGGCAGGTGGCGGAGCTTATCGGAGCAGTGCGGGAGGAAATATACTTTACCGCCGGAGGCAGTGAGGCCGATAACTGGGCCATCCGCGGTGTGTACGAAATGCTTTCCGCAAAAGGAAATCACATCATTACCACCAAGGTGGAGCATCATGCTGTGTTAAATACCTGTAAATATCTGGAAAAGAATGGGGCGAAAGTTACCTATCTTTCTGTAGATGAGTATGGTATGATTTCTTTGGAGGAGCTGGAGCGTGCAATAACTCCCGAAACCATCCTCATATCCATTATGGCAGCCAATAATGAAGTGGGGACTATCATGCCCATAGAGCGCATCGGAGAGATTGCCCGGGCGCATGATGTACTTTTTCATACAGATGCGGTACAGGCCTATGGGCATATCCCGCTGGATGTGGAAAGGATGCATATTGACCTGCTTAGTGCCAGCGGACACAAGCTGGGAGGGCCTAAGGGAATCGGATTTCTTTATGCCAGAAAGGGACTAAAGCTGCCGCCGCTAATTTATGGCGGAGGTCAGGAGAGAGGCCGCAGGGGTGGTACATTGAATGTGCCCGGTATTGTAGGCATGGGACACGCTGCTGTCATGGCTATGACTGAGATGGAGGAGCAGCGCAAACGGGTGACATCGCTGCGAGAGTATTTTATTTCTCTTATCAGGAAGGAAATCCCGGAGGCAGTGGTGAACGGAGCTCTTACAGACCGGCTTCCGGGTAATATAAATATAACAATCCCCCACGTGGAGGGAGAGTCCGTGTTGATTCTTTTAGACCAGCGGGGAGTTTGTGCATCCAGCGGTTCCGCCTGCAGTATGGCTCAGGATGGACCATCCCATGTGCTTTTGGCCATGGGGCGCAGTGAGGAGCAGGCAAGGGGCACACTTCGTTTTTCTCTTTCCGCAGAAAATACGGAAGAGGAGATTACAAAAGCGGTGACCCTTTTGGCAGAGGTGGTGAGCCATCTGCACCATATTTTGTTATGAGGATGAGGAAAACGGGCATGGTGGTCCTGCGAAGGAGCATTTGAGACCATTAATCAGAGAGAGATTCGCAAAGCGTATCCCATCTCAGTTGAAAAAATAGACAATATTCTGTCCTTCCTTTCTAGGCATTTGTTACAAAAATATGTTGGAAGCCTTGATTTTACTGACTTTTTTGCTTGAATTTGGTATAATGAGGATATAATTTCGGCATAACATGTGGCAAATTTTAGAAAGGATGGTTTTTAAATGTTTAGCATAGGTCAATATGTAGTATGTGGCAACAAAGGAGTGTGTACTGTGGAGCAGATTACCACACTGGATATTTCCGGCGTGGACAAGGCGAAGATGTATTACATCTTAAAGCCTGTATATGCTGCATCCAGTACTGTATATGTGCCGGTAGATTCTGCGATGACATCTATGCGCCCTATACTTACTACTCAGGAGGCTTCGAGATTAGTAGAAGATATTCCCAATATTCCGCTTTTGGAGATTGCAAACGAAAAGTTTGCTGAGCAGAATTATAAAGAGTGCATGAAGAGTAACGATTGTGAGAAGTGGGTTCAGATTATAAAAACCATATCTGATAGGAAACAAAAGAGGCTAAAGGCAGGTAGAAAGGAAACTGCGGTGGACAGTAAGTACTTTAAGCTTGCAGAGGACCATCTGTACGGTGAGCTGGCCATAGCTCTGAATATTGAGCGTAGTCAGGTGTGCAGTTATATTGCAAACTTATACGAGGAAAAGAGTGTAAATTAATGATTCGTTTTCATAAGAGAAACACAGGTGCAGTCCTTTTATTATCGGGACTATTAATCGGTCTGACCGGTTGCGGCAGCGTGAATGAAAATATAACGAAAGGCATGGAAAGCATCAAGGCTCTCGACTATGAGACTGCCC
>CAZOSU010000098.1:2805-4269 GCA_964582515.1 uncultured Acetatifactor sp.
GATGCTTTCAGAGTGCGTCCGAGCTTTCAGAGGATTCGAAGCTGGTATATCGTGGTATGGGCATCGCCTATATGGGGCTTGCTGATTATCAGCAGGCGGCGGACTATTTTTTGAAGGCTCTTTCTGTAACCAACGGAATTGTGGAAGAGGTGGATTTTGATATTAATTTCTATCTGGGAGCTGCGTATACCAAGCTGGGACTACACCAGCAGGCAAGAGAAATATATGATGCCATTTTGGCTCTTCGTCCACAGGATAAGGAGGCTCTTTATTTAAGGGGACTTTCTCTGCTGAGTCTGAATTACTATACCCAGGCCAAGGTGGATTTTGACCAGGCAGTTTCTCTGGATGAGAAGGATTATGATCGTATTATTCAGATTTATGAGGCATTAAATTCCTACGATTACAAGGATGCGGGACAGGGCTATCTTACGGATGCATTGCAGAAGTATGGGGAGGATATGAGTGCCTATGATAAGGGCCGCATGTATTATTACATGGGGGATTACAACAGTGCCTATGCGGCGCTGGAGAAGGCGCGGGAAGAGGGGCATGTGGATGCATACCTATTCCTGGGACGGGCCTATGAAGCTACCGGAGATTATAATTATGCTTCCACGGTGTACAATTCCTATCTGGAAAAGGTTAAGGAGGATGCGGGCGTGTATAATCAGCTGGGACTCTGTGAGATGCGTAAAGAGAATTATGTGCTGGCTCTTAATGCGTTCCAAAGCGGTATGAAGCTGGAGGATAAAAACATGATGCAGGCGCTGCGCTTTAATGAAGCGGTTGCCTATGAATATATGGGTGAGTACCAGAAGGCAGCGGCATTAATGGAAGAGTATCTGAAAATCTATCCGGATGACGAAAAAGCAAAGAGGGAATACGAATTTTTAGCAACACGCTAATATGCAGTTGACTATCTGTGTGAATCATGTCATAATAATCGGTTGGAAAATAAAGACAAAGGACGGGCAGGAAAGATGATTAACAAGTTAGTGAAAAAGATTCAGGAAACAAACGCTCCCATCGTTGTAGGCTTGGACCCTATGATGAAATTTATTCCCAAGCACATTGTGGACAAGGCTTTTGCAGAGTATGGGGAGACCTTGGAGGGTGCTGCGGAGGCTATCTGGCAGTACAATAAGGGAATCGTAGATGCTATCTATGATTTAGTACCTGCGGTAAAGCCACAGGTGGCTATGTATGAGCAGTTCGGAATTCCCGGCCTTATGGCTTTTAAAAAGACCGTGGACTACTGTAAGGAAAAGGGACTGGTAGTAATCGGTGATATCAAGAGAGGTGACATCGGCTCTACCTCAGAAGCATATGCAGTAGGTCATCTTGGCAAGGTGCAGGTGGGAAGCAAATCCTACTATGGCTTTGACGAAGACTTTGTAACCGTAAATCCGTACCTTGGAAGCGATGGCGTAACTCCCTTCACCAAGGTATGTAAGGAAGAGA
>CAZOSU010000098.1:4279-8552 GCA_964582515.1 uncultured Acetatifactor sp.
CCAACCCAAGTAGTGGAGAGTTCCAGGACAGACTTATCGATGGCAGACCCCTCTATGAGTGGATGGGGGAGAAGGTAGCGCAGTGGGGCGCAGACTGCATGCCGGAGACAGGCTCTTACAGCTATGTAGGTGCGGTAGTAGGTGCTACCTATCCTGAGCAGGGTAAAATCCTTCGTAAGCTGATGCCCAATACCTTTATCTTAGTACCGGGCTATGGCGCACAGGGTGGTAAGGGTGCAGACCTTGTTCACTTCTTCAACGAGGATGGACTTGGTGCAATCATCAACTCTTCCCGCGGCATTATCGCAGCACACCAGCAGGAGAAATATGCTAAGTATGGCGAGGCAGCGTATGCAGAGGCTTCCAGAGCAGCAGTTATTGATATGCGTGAGGATATTGCACAGGCACTTGGAATGTAATAGAAAATGAGAAGCATGTAATAGAAAAGGTCTCGGACAATTTGTCCGGGACCTTTTCATATATACCTGTATGGTATGAGTTATTACTGACGAAGCTTGAACTGTGCAACCATTTCCAGCAGTGCTTCGGATTGTGCAGAAAGCTCTTCGCTGATAGCGGAGGTTTCTTCTGCAGAGGCAGAATTGCTCTGTACCACTTCAGAGATCTGGTTAATTCCTGCCTCAATCTGTCGTAACATATCTGTCTGTACATGGGATGCTTCTGCAGCACCGGCAGCGGCACCTGCAAATTCTTCCATGCTGGTGAGAACACTGTCGATAGCGGCCACTGTATGGTTCACAATCTGGTTACCACCCTCAATTTCAACCAGAGATTTACTGATTAAGGTTCTGGTGTTGACAGCAGACTGTGCACTGTCACTTGCAAGCTTACCAATCTGGTCAGCAACTACTGCAAAGCCTCTTCCTGCCTCGCCTGCTCTTGCAGCTTCAATAGAAGCATTTAATGACAGAAGGTTGGTCTGAGATGCAATATCCTCGATGGAAGCAATAATGTTTTCGATTTCCTTGGAGGTTTCGGTGATACGATTCATGGCCTGAATCAGGTTGTGCATATCCTCACGGGTGGAGCCTGCCTGAAGGGCAGCTTCCTTAGCGTTGCCGGCAGCAGCCTCAGCATTTTTGTAGCTTTCCTCAGAAATACCGGTAACACTTTCGATAGTAGCAGTTAACTCCTGAATTGCACCAGCCTGGTCGGTAGCACCGTCTGCAAGCGCCTGGGCACCATCTGCAAGGTGACTGGAGCCTTCGGAAACCTGCTCAGAAGCCTCGTTGATTTTCTTTAAGGTTGCATCTAAGGTGCGGTTGGTGTTTCTCATACCGCCCAGTAATTCTTTGAATTCACCGACATAACTGTCTTCATATTCCGTCTGGATATCGAAATTGCCTCCTGCCATTTCTGCAAGCAGGCGGCTGGAATCCTTGATGATAAGTTTGATGGTCTGGAATGCTTCGCGGAAATTATTTGCAAGCTCACCCAGCTCATCCTCGCTCTGATATAGGATTTCTGAATCCAGTTCGCCGGCAGTCAGCTGGCGTGAAGCCATCTGAAGCTCAGCAACCGGAGTAGTAATACCTTCAATAATTGATTTCGCAACTCGAACGCCTAAAAGGATAGAAATCAAGGAAACAATACTCACCTGTGTAACGATTATATAGAACGCAATTTCAGCAAGTTTCGATGCACTGGCAGCACCTTCCTTGTTAAATTCCAGCAGGTTATCAAAACATACCTGGAAGTCATCAAAGGCCTCTTTTGCTTCACCCAGCATAATATCGTTTACGGTATCTAATTCCATGGCACGGCTAAGCTGATAGAATTCATCACCGGTAGCGGCAATGTATTTATCCCAGGAGGCCATGGCCTGCTCATATAATGCTTTGTCTTCATCGGAAGAAATGGTTTTCAAATATTCCTGACTGGTTTGCAGAATTTGGGCATGGAGAGCCTCCAGCTCCTGCTCATACTGTGTGAAATGACTTTCGTCACTGGATACAATGTGCCCATACTGTTTAATACGGTATTCAGAGGTCTGGTAATCCATGTCGCCTACCAGCTCTACCGCAATCAGCCAGTTATCTGCAATTGTCTGGGTCTGCTCATGAAGAACGATTGCACCTATAAGGGAAACGGCAACCATGATAAGCATACCGGCAATCATGATACGGGACAGAAACTGAAGCTTGAATTTGATGGTTTTGTCTTTTAACTTAGCAAGTAATTTGTTCATAGTTTTTTCTCCTTGTACATGAATCTGCTCATTACTGGTACTATTGTATCATGTGTAGCCGATTGTATTCAACAAAAATTGGAAGGATTTGTAAAAAAATTTGTAGATAATAGTTTATATTGCGCAAGCTGCTCTTTGCTGAAAAGGGTTGAAAACACTGAAATCATCAAATGTTTTGATAGAATGTATGAAAACTGAAAATTAGTGGTACGAAATCTGAAAGCAGGGGAAAGAAAACTGAAAATAGGGATAAGCCTATTGACATTGTTGCTGACTTTGCGTATAATTAGGGAAAGGACAAAAAAGGGATTTCCTAATTTGAAAAAGGAGAACGATGAATGGCTCGTAGGGAGAGGTTTCAAACGAAATTAGAGATTATAAAGCTTGCCTCTAAGATTTTTTTAAGCCAGGGATACACCGAGGCATCAACAATGGTGATGTCTAAGGAGCTGGATATCAGCAAGGGTAACTTCAATTATCACTTCCCCACGAAGGAACACTTGCTTGCGGAACTGACCACAAGGCTATGCGAGTACCATTTAATCGTTATGGAAGCAGAAATCGACGAGGGCAGAACCTCTCTCCTTGCTTATTTGATGGAGCTGACCTCCATGATGGCGATTTGTGATGAGAACGAAGTGGCAAGGGATCTCTACACTTCGGTATATAAACATTCGATACCGCTGAAGCTGATGCGCCAAGCAGACACCAAAAAGGCTAAGACGGTATTTGCTGAATACTGTCCCGATTGGACGGATGAGGATTTTGTGCTGGCCGAAAATGTAGTCTCCGGTGTAGAGTATGCATCTCTGATGCGAGAAAACGCTGAGGATATTCCCCTTGATAAACGAATTGTAAAAACATTGAACGTAGTAATGAAAGTATATAATGTACCCGAAGATGTAAGAGAGTTGAAAATCCAAAAGGTTCTAAGCCTTGACTATCGCAGAATCGGACGGCGGTTTATCGAGGGCTTTACAGAATATGTGGAAACGATAAATAATAAAGCGCTCCAAGAAGCACACGGGAGATAAGTGGGGGCTTCGTTATGGCACACGGAAGTATGACGTGCAGAAGCAAACCATGCCGTAAGCAAAAACGCAGAGGACAATAAGACAGAAAATGCGAAACAGGGGGTACCCCCTGTTTAGTAGGATAACAAGTATCCTACTAAACACTCTTCATTGATAATAAGGATTGAAGCCGGCCCTGCGGCGAGGAATGTGGCAGGCAGCTCACAATATAGAACATTAGAAATCAGGAGGAAACCTGAAAGATGATAGATACGAAGAAAAAATTAGGAAAGCAGATTTTGAGCATTGCGCTATGTCTTCTTTTAACCTTAACGTGCATACCAATTCGGGCATCTGCAACGGAAATACAGGAGCAGGGCGTGAATACGGTCTCGGGAAATGATGTCAACACAGTCTCCGGAAATGATGCGGCTTATACAGTATCGGAGGCACTTTCCGTGACAATTACCTGGACATCCATGGAGTTTACCTACAGCTATGGTACATGGAATCCGGAGACTTTATTATATGATGGCGAAGGTGGATGGCATCCGGCAGAGGGCTGCGGACAAATTACTGTAGAAAATACCGGTGAAGAAGCAGTGACAGCAATCTTTACATATACGCCGGAAAGAACGGAAATTTCAGGAAGCTTTACATACAAAGATGCAAATGTAACAGACGTTTCCATAGCAGCCAATGAAAGTATAACGGTGTCGTTAAACCTGTCCGGAGAACCAAGTGAAGAGCTGCAAAATGAGGCGCTTGGCAAAGTGACTGTGACATTTAGCAGCAGTGCAGATAATTAACGGATAGGACGGAGGTAGTATAATGAGCAAGGAAAAGCAAAATAAGCTCTTGTTATGTATATTGATATTGATAACAATTGTATGTGTGGGTGTGACAGTCTGGGCATTGTTTTTCAGAAAGGCAGAAGTGGTTCTTGCCCCGGACTATGCACCCCAGGCGGAAGAAGCCAATGCAGAGGAAATTGCGGATGATACCGGCGATAAGCTGGATGCCCCCGATGGCGGCGGTGCGGTGAGCCTCA
>CAZOSU010000099.1:0-8489 GCA_964582515.1 uncultured Acetatifactor sp.
GGATTTATGCTGGTTGTGGGATTTTGAACCTTTATCAACTGTCAAAGATGGGATTATGCCCTCAAATAAAAATAAAATATCAGTAAAGATTTTGTTAATATTTAGGTCTGAGTACGGCCTTCACAATCACCCTCTCCTGACGATATACCACGTGATACAAAATGGCAGCCATGAGGAATGCCGTTACCACATCAAACACAGAATGCTGCTTTACAAACATAGTAGATAATACAATCAGAACGCAAAGCACAAAGGAGCCGTTGCGGATGAAGCCATTATTCCTTAGCTTTTCCGACTTACATACTGCTATGTGGCAGCCAATGGAGTTAAACACATGGATACTCGGCCATAAGTTAGTGGGTGTATCGGTGCGATACAGATTTCTCACCAAATCAATAAATATATTGTCCCTTTCATAAATTACCGGACGAAGTACCTGCCCATTGGGAGATATGGTAGAAATCACAAGAAATACAGTCATACCGATAAACAAGAAAGAGCAGCATTTGAAATACTCTTCCTTATCCTTAAAAAACAGATATCCCACTACCACCGCCATATATCCAAACCATAACAGATATGGTACAATAAACAGCTCACAAAATGGAATCAAATCATCCAAAGGTGTATGGATAATCGTATAAGGACCATCCAAATAATTTTCTATTAAATAAAACCATGTCAAATATACGATTGCATACACTAAAAGCGGAATTCCATGCCTATATTTTTCGTAAAATTCTTTTCTCTTCATAACACAATCCTCTTTCAAAACAACTTACCACTTTAGTATAGTCAACATTTAACGCATTGCAACCCTTTTTTAAAAACCTTAAAGTCTCTTTAGAAAAAATTAAGAATTACGACAATACCAAATTTTGTATTAAAAAATGTACAATCAAAGCCCACATTACCGCATTGCAAACAAAAATCTTTTGTGCTACTATTACTAAGGTTATTTGCAATTAATAAAAAATTTATAAAACAAATGATTTTTTAAGAAAGGACGCAAAAGTTATGAGTAACGAACAGAAAAAAGGTGGATGGCGCACCAATAAGTGGGTCAGAGCCGCAATCCCAGCATTATTATTACACTGTAGTATCGGTACTGTTTACTGCTGGTCAATCTTCAGTCAGGAAATCGCAGATTACATCGGATTTTCCAAGAGTGCAACCGAGTGGGCATTCAGCTTTGCAATTTTCTTCCTTGGAATGTCAGCAGCATTCTTAGGAAACGTAGTTGAGAAGGATATTCACAAATCTTCTTTAATCGCAGCAATCTGCTTTGCAGTTGGTATGGCAGGCACCGGCGCATTTATTTATTATGGTGGTCAGCACAAGGGTAGCCTTCTAGCACTTATTGGTATTTATATCTGCTACGGTTTCATCATGGGTGTAGGTCTTGGTACCGGTTACCTCTCTCCTGTTAAGACCTTAATGCTCTGGTTCGCAGACCGTAAGGGTCTTGCTACCGGTCTTGCAGTAGCAGGCTTCGGTGCAGCAAAGGCAATCGCAAGTCCTATCATGCAGGCTATGCTTTCCGGTCTTGGTGAAAATGGTATCTGGCAGATGTTCTTAATTCTTGCAGTAGTATACTTCATCATGATGTTTACCGGTCACTTATTATTAAAGAAGCCTGAGGGCTGGCATGAGCCTTCCGGTAAGGAAGCTAAGCCTAGCATCATCCAGGTTATTAAGACCAGACCTATCATGAACTACATCGGTATCTGGTTAATGTTCTACATCAATATCACTTGTGGATTGGCATTAATCTCTCAGGAGAAGGCAATTGTAAAATGTCTGGGTCTTGCAGCTTCTGTAGGAATTATTTCTACCGTATCTGCTATCTTTAATGCCGGAGGACGTCTTGGTTTATCCGCATGGGCAGATACGATGAAGGACAGAAATACTGTTTATAAGATTATTTTCATCGCTTCCATTGTACTTACCGGTCTTACCATTTTAACCGGCGGTATTTCCAACGGTTTAGGTAATGTAGGATTAATCGCTCTTGTGTTAGTATTAATCATGGTAGTAAATGCAGGCTACGGCGGTGGCTTCTCTAATGTACCTACCTTACTTTCCGATAACTATGGTATGGGAAGCATCAGTGCGCTTCACGGTATTACCTTATCTGCTTGGGCATTTGCCGGTCTTACCGGTAATCAGCTTGCTACCTTCATTGTAAATCACTCCGGTGAAGTAGTAGAGATTGATGGCAACATGGTAAATCCTACCGGTTATCAGAATGTACTTTACGTAACTCTCGCACTTTACATCGTGGCACTTGTGCTGAGCATGGTATTCGTAAAGGGCAATAAAGAAAAGTAATAAGAACTGCATAAAAAAAGATGTTCTTCCCATGGGAAGGACATCTTTTTTTAATTCCTGTCAGTTCTTTATAGCAACCCATACCCTTCATTGGGTATATATCACCCTCATACATTTTTCATACCCAATCCCTCAGAACCCTTCCGTTTTTCCGTTACTTTACCAAAATGGATACAATCATGAGGACATGCGTCCACACATTTTCCGCAGCGGATGCACTCTCCAGATACGGATATTTCCTTCGGCGACAAATCCACAGGGCAGGCTCTCTTACAGGCCATACAGGAGGTGCACTTGTCCTGCTCCCACCTCACCTGCACCAGACTAAACCGGTTAAACCAACCGTAAATGGCTCCCAGCGGGCACAAATACTGGCAGAAGGGACGGTATACCTTCATGGACAAAAGCACAATCCCCAATAGGATTCCCAATTTCCAGAAAAACAGTCCACCAATCCGGGACTGCAAATCTCCATTCATACTTACCAGAGGAATCGCCCCAAAAAGCATGCCGGAAGGGCACAGATACTTACAAAAGGCAGGCACCTTGGCAAATCCGGTAAATAAAAAGACTGAGCCAATGATTACCAGCCCTGTCAATACCACATACTTCAAATACTTAAGCACTCCATGAAAGGGCAGGCGCTTTTTCTTCCGAAACAATGGTATCTTATGTAATAAATCCTGCACCAGTCCAAAGGGACACAGCCACCCACATACAAATCTTCCCAAGATACTTCCGAAAATAAAGAAAAATCCCAGCACTCCAAAAGGCACTTTCAAATTTCTCTGATTCAGCGCCGCTTGCAATGCTCCCAGCGGGCAGGAGCCCACGGCTCCCGGACAGGAATAACAATTCAGTCCCGGCACACAGGCATATTTCAGCTGCCCCTTATATAAGTTCCACTGCACAACAGCCACGCCGTCGCTATTGGTCATTATCCCATACACACTATGAAAGGGCAGGCGGATTTTGGACAAGGATAAACGTAGCAATGCTTTCATCTATGCATCCCCCTATCCGATACCGATACATTCCAGACATATCATAATGGCCTTGCGATACATATCCTCCAGCTGACCGCTATACGCTCCCACCGTAAGAAAAATTATTCCCAGCACAAGGCCTGCTATCCATCCCTTACTCTTCCACTTCTGCAAGAAGCTCATCGATTAACTCCTTCCACGTTTCCTTATCCGCAGCTCCTGTCACATATCCCAGCACCTCACCATCCTGCTTTACGAAGAAGGTAGTTGGTACCGCACTTACGCCACCCACAAGGGTACTGTACAAATCCTGTCCCAGTAGTAAATGAGGGTAATTCGCCTGAGTCTGGGCTATCAGCTCCTTTGCATAATCAATATCCTCCTGGCCTGACTGCTCCGAAACATCGCTTAAAATGCCGATAATCTGAAATTCCGCCGAATCATACTCCGTAGCAAGCTCCCCTAAATACGGCATCTCCTCCAGACAGGGGTTACAGTAGGTCGCCCAGATATTTAACATAGTCAGCTTAGAATCTGCCAGAATATCGCTGGTCACCTCCTGCCCATCCACATCCGTCGCCGTAAAGGCCAGATAATATTTCTCAGCTTCCGGCGCAGCCGTCTCCTCTGCAGCCTTCGATTCCTCCACCACCATACTATCTAAATTCTCACCCACCGTCGGCTCCGGCATGTCTTGACTTCCACAGCCGGTGAGCAATAAACATCCTAATAAAGCAATTGCAAGTCTTTTCACTCATGTCACTCTCTTTCTGTCTTTTCTATATGATACCGAGAATTTGACGTAATATCAAGTGGAATGCATTACCAGCCCTTGAGCCACCTCTTCATCTCCTGTGTCTTCTCTTGATAATCACTAAAACCTGTCTTTTGCATTGGGATATATCCTCTCCATCCTCTCATCATCAAATCGCTCATCCATGGTCTGCTGCCAGCTGCTGGTGGCAGGAATTCCCTCGGCTCTCTGGGTACTTCTCACCAGCGCCATGCAGGATACTACTATATTACAGCACATAAATACTACCATCACCCATGTAAACACCTTGCCGATTTTCACCGGAACTTTCTCAATCCAGCCCGAAATCTTTGGATACAGGATTTTTATCCAGACCACTGCCGCAATTCCCCAGAAAAAACAGTATAAAAGATTAATCCGACCACCCAGATTAAACTTTATATTGCTGTAGTCCCAAAACACCTTACCGAATGCAATTTCTGTGAACACACTACAAACATACTCATAGGCTCCCCCCAGTACCGTGCCCGCAAAAAAAATAGCTCTGTCCGGTCTTTCCTTATATCGATACAAAAGTGCGGTAAACATGGCAATGGCAAGTCCCCACACAATACTGAACGGCCCCCAGACCACGCTGCTGCGACTCATCCAGATGCCCGCAGTAATCCGGCAGTAAATAGTCTCCGTCACATCCCCCAGAAAGCAACCTATCATAAAAAGCCACACCAGCTTGTGAAAACCACAGCCATGGGCAAACACGGTCTCCGTTTCCCTGACACAAGCGATTTTTTGCTTCCTCGGGTACGCTCTCTGAATTCTTTTTTCAATACGAGCATATATTCTTTGACCGAAGGACTCACTGATTTCTGCAAAGGTCAGGTCGATTTCTGTCCATCTGGCATCCTCCTTTGCATTTCCATAGGACACCACCAAAGTGGCCAGTATATCCACGCTAAGTAAAATCACCAGACTCCACAGAAGTATCACTTCTACCAAATCCGGCATCCAGTGAAGCACCTTCACCAGTAATCCGTTCCCCCAGGTAACCGCAGCCACAGCCACAATGGCCCAAAGTGCGGAATCCACTATGGATACATGCCCATCAATGACCAGCTTCCTGCCGTCGCAGTCCCACCATCTTTCGCGAAAAATACGCTCAATGATGCGTCCCGCAGCCCATTTGCATACCGTTATCATAATTAGGGAGCCCACGTACAGCCAGATTCCCTGCAAATCTTTGCCAAAAATGGTTATAAACACTGCTACCAGACCATATAGCACACAGAAGGGCAAATTTACCATGCCCTTATTTACAAAGCGTTTTTGCCTGACAGCGTCATAAACTGTCTCAAACAGCCAGCCGCCAAAGGAATATACAAAAAACAACCACAACAATTCATATCCGGAAAACATCCTACGTTCCTCCCCTGTATTCCAACTTACCGCAGAGCTCTGCGGATGTTCTCATCACGCTTTGCTTTTAAGCGCTCATAAAGAACAATCTCCTCTTCAGAAAAACCCTCATATTGAATCTGGTCATAGTCGCTCATGACAAACAAGAGCTCCGATAAAATGTTATCTGCCTCCGATGTCACCACGTACCTCTCTGAACTGCTTTTTCCTTTTTCTTTTTCCTTGGCTTCTATCAATTCTCTGGATAAAAGTCTTTGAATGGCAAGCGACAGACCGCCTCTGGTGGTATTCACAATATCCGCCATCTCCTTAAAGGTACACTTTTCATGAGGCTGACTTAAATAGTATAAAAGCTTTACCTCATTGATGGATAACTCATTGCGAAGCATCACCGTATCAAGCATCTTCTCCTGAAGCTTTCTCTCACGGAAAAGTTCATATAACGGGCCTTCCCCTTCCTGTACGCCTTCGCTGACATTGGTTCGTTCTTCCCCCAGCTTAAGACTTCCGGACAGCCCGGGCATAATCTCACCATCTCCTGCAACGTCAATCAGAAAACGATACACCTGAATCCGGCGTTTCTCATAATCCACCTCATCAAATACATCCTTATAAAAATCATTATAATAGGCAAAGACCTTACGTTTCATCTGAATCATGTTCTTCATACTGCTGCTTTGGGAAACCAGTGACCCTTTGGTCTTCACATAATAGTACACAGGCACATTCAGCGCATACACACTGTCAACGTGACGAATGTATTCCAGATTAAACATAAAGTCCTCGCACCAGCTTACCGCACTATCCATTTTCAGCTGATACTTCTCAATTATGGAGCGCTTATAAAATTTGTTCCACAATACGCCATAATAAAAGTCCGCAGGATTCTGCATCATATTTACTGCATAGGTTCTGCGGTCCATCAGTCCATCCTCTTCAATGGCGCCCTTGGTGGACACCCTCTCACCGATGACACGATAAAAGTCCGCAATCACCATATCACACCCACTCTCCTGCGCCGCTCTCAAAAAAAGCCCTGTCGCGTCAGAGGTAATCCAGTCATCACTGTCTAAAAACTGTATGTACTCGCCTCTGGCCAGAGCAATCCCCTGATTACGGGTATCGGATACACCGGAATTGGCCTTGTGAATCACTCGGATTCTTTCATCAAGCGCTGCATATCTGTCACAAATCCCCCCGGAAGAATCCCCGCTTCCATCATCTAAAAGAAGCAATTCAAACTCTCTATATGTCTGGTTTAAGATACTCTCAATGCACCTATCCAGATTTTTTTCTGCGTTATATATGGGTACAATAATACTTACTAATGGTGTCATCATAATCTCCTACCTCTCATTATGATAAATAGCATACTGCACTTCTCCCCTTCATGTAAATAAATTTACTATAAACTTTTTGAGAATTTTCACATATTACCTTCAAAATATCTTAACATTTTTACCGGAAAATATTTAAATTCTGTTACATTTATGGTACTATATACCTATATTTGCAAAATACAAAGGAGTTACGGATATGCTAGGTAATAAAAAACACAAGGATGCAGCTCAGCGCCAGGATAACACCCTTTTATTAGAGGCCATGGACCGGATAATTGCAGGCGATTTAAGCCCTGTGGACACCAATGCTTTTACTGACCCGCTGCTGGCTGAAAAGCTAAATCAGGTCATCTTTTCCTGCAAAACCTCCAACAATCCTATCGTCATGCGCCTGAATGATGCCATGGCTGCCATCGGTGACAATACTTTGATAAAACAATCCATCGAGCAGGTGCAGCTTCAGACAGATTCCATCGAGGATATGGAAAATGCCAGCATGAATTTGGAAAATTCCATTACCCATATTTCTGAAGCCATGGGACAGATTCAGAACAGTACACATGATATTCTGGCATCCTCCCAAAATGTTACCTGCAACATGAATGAGGGCATAGCCGCAGTCAGCCAGTCTTCCCAGAAGATACATACCATAAATGAACAGGTGCAGAATTTTAAAGAAAAAGTTGATAAAATCAGCGAAATTGTAAGTCTGGTAACCAATATTGCCAGCCAGAGTAACCTGCTGGCCCTGAATGCCTCCATCGAAGCCGCCAGAGCAGGAGAGGCCGGTCGTGGCTTTGCCGTGGTTGCAGACCAGGTAAGGCTGCTGGCAACCAACACCACGGAAGCAACCAAGGATATCGTAAGCTATGTAGACCAACTAAAAGCTAATATTAACGAGCTTGCTGTTTCCATGGACGAAACCACCAGTAATCTGGATGAAAGCAACCAAAAGGTAGTGGCTTCCTCTCAGGCACTTCAACTGATGAATGCGCAGATTAACGATATCCGTCAACAGGTGGACAGTGTTTTTAATGAAATTGATACACAGACGGATGTAACCAAAGAATTCCTCACCCAGATTGACCGTATCTCCGCGGGCTACAACAATCTCTCCACCGATACCATCCAACTCGGGAAACGCATTTTCCAAATTGGCAGATATCTGGACAAGGCCAGAAGCGATTTGGTCAGGGGCTGTTCCGCCATTACCGAACAAGATTGGCTCAGAGTCTTTGAGGTGGACCACTATATCTTCATGTGGCGTATTTATAACAATATTATGGGCTTTGAGCATCTGCGCCAGGATCAAGTGGATAACGCAGATTCCTGTAAGCTGGGCAAATGGATTCACCGTCAAACGGATTCCGCACTGACCGGCAGCTCTGAATTTAAGCAGCTTCAAAAAGCTCACCGTGATTTACATACCGCCGCTACTGCATCCTGGACAGCCAATGAGAAGGGCAATATGAATCTGGCACTCAGTCATTTTGATGAAACCTTCCGGGCTTATGATTCCTATACAAAGGCACTAAGTGCTCTACAGACCAAAATGCACAGCCTTGGTCACAAAGACAAAACAGACATTATCAAATTTGAATTTAAGTAATAAAAAAAGGGGCTGTCGGGAAATAGATAGTCCAAAACCGGGGAGGTTGTAGTTCG
>CAZOSU010000100.1:0-8461 GCA_964582515.1 uncultured Acetatifactor sp.
TTTCAGGGCTCCCGCTTTGGTGGGAGCTTTTTGGTTGGTAAATTACATGACAAAAAGGTCTAATGCGTTAGACTAAAATAGTCGAACGCATTAGACTGAGAGGAGACTATTATGACTACACCATAGGTTTTTGAAAGTGAGTAGCGGTTTTGTTTAATTTGATGGGAGAATGAGCCCATGAAGAGCTCGGTCTGCCGGTGAATGGAGGGTTTTATATTGCGTTCCCTGCAAACTGCGTGTTATACAGGGAGTAGTATTTACCTTTCTTCGCAATCAGCTCGTCGTGGCTGCCGGTCTCTACGATGCGGCCCTGGTCCATAACCACGATGCAGTCCGCATCCCGGATGGTGGATAGGCGGTGGGCGATGATTAAGCTGGTGCGGTTTTCCATCAGCTTCACCATGGCGTCCTGAATGTGCTTTTCCGTACGGGTATCCACGCTGGAGGTTGCCTCGTCTAAGATAAGAATCTTGGGCTGGGCAAGGAAGGCTCTGGCGATGGATAAGAGCTGCCTCTGGCCCTGGGACAGGTTCTGACCGCCCTGGGTCAGCATGGTGTCGTATCCCTTCTTTAAATGACGAATCATGTTGTAGCAGTTACTCATTCTGACTGCATTTTCAACTTCTGCATCTGTGGCATCCGCTTTGGAATACTTCAGATTGTTCTTTACCGTATCGGAGAAAAGAACCGTGTCCTGCAATACGATGGCGGTGTTTTTTCGCAGGGTATTGCAGTCAATATCCTTGATATTTACCCCATCAATGAGAATTTCTCCATCATCCACATCATAAAAACGCATCAGCAGATTTACCACAGTGGTCTTACCGCTTCCGGTGGAGCCCACCAGTGCAATCTTATGTCCGGCACGTACCTCGAAATCGAAGTTGTGCAGTACCTGCTTGCCCGGCTCATAGGAGAAGTTCACATGGTTAAAGGAGATGTTTCCTACGGTGTGCTCCATTTGGCCTTCACCAGATTTGTCCTCTAAGGGCTCATCCATAATGGCAAAGACACGCTCTGCACCGGCCAGAGCGGTTTGAATCTGACCGTAAATCTGAGCCAGCTCATCAATAGGTCTGCCAAACTGCTTTGCATATACGATGAAAGCAGAGATAATACCGATGGAGATGGTGCCTTCGATGGCATAGTAACCGCCAAAGGCTGCAATAATAACAAAGCTGATATTGTTGATAACATTCATGACCGGCCCCATGGAACCACCCAGAATTTCTGCGATGATACCGGTTTTCGTCAGTTCATCGGAGGTCTGGTTGAATGCCTCCATGACTTCATCCTGCCGGTTGTATGCAACCACGGTTTTGTAGCCGGAAACCATTTCTTCTACAGTACCGTTCAGATTGCCCAGAAGAATCTGGCGCTTTCTGAAAAAGGTGCGCATGGCCTTAGAAAGAGCCTTGGTAGCCACCACGGTAAGAATTACCGTAATGCAGGAAAGAAGGGTAAGCTGGGGGCATAAGGAAAACATCATAATCACGGTACCCACGATGGTCAGCGCGCCTGAAAACAGGGAGCTTAAGGACTGGGATACAGTGTTGGAGATATTTTCCACATCGTTGGTCATGCGGCTCATAATGTCTCCATGAGGATGACTGTCCAGATAACGGATGGGGAGATTTACAATATGAGAGAATAAATCCTCACGCATTTTCTTTACAATGTTCTGGCTGAGGATAGCACTGGTACGAGCCTGAAAAAAGCTGCACAGACTGTGGATGGCGTATACAATCAGCATGGTAATCAAAATGGTGGTCAGCTTCTCCGGCTGGTAAGGGAGATTCAATTCCCCACCCACTGCCAAGACTACATCGGTGGTAATGGCATCAATGGCTTCACTTTGCAGCTTGGGAGCGTATACACTACAGATAACCAGTATCAGGACCACCAGCATCAGCCGGAGGATGCGCCATTTTTCGCTGATAAAATAGTGCGCCAGCCGAAGAAGCGTGCCTTTACTGTCCTTGGCATGCTCTTTGTTCATGCGATTCTGCGGCCCGCGCATGCCCGGCACCTTGTAATTATTAAGCTGTGTCTGATTAGCGGCCATCGTCTGCACCTCCCTCCTTAAGCTGTGATTGATAAATATCCTGGTAAATGGGACTCTCTGCAAGCAGCTGCTTATGAGTTCCCAGTGCCGCAATTTTACCGTTTTCCAGTACGGCGATGCGGTCCGCATCCTTTACGGAAGCGATTCGCTGGGCAATGATAATCTTGGTGATATCGTCCCGTTCTGCCTTTAGGGCATCGTATAATCTGGCCTCGGTCTGTAAGTCCAGCGCACTGGTGGCATCGTCAAAAATCAGGATGTCGCTTTGCTTCAAAACTGCTCTGGCGATGGCTACACGCTGCTTCTGACCACCGGAAAGAGAGGCTCCGCTCTGGGCTACGATGGTATCCATACCCTCCGGCTTTTTCTGGATAAATTCTGCTGCCTGAGCGATTTCGGAAGCATGGGTTATCTTTGACCGGTCAGCTTCCGGGTCACCCCAGGAGATGTTCTCCCGGATGGAGGTCTGGAAGATTTCACTTTTTTGCAGTGCCACCGCCACCTTATCTCGTAGCTCTGTCAGCGGATAATCCCGGACGTCCACACCATCAATCAGCACATTGCCTTCTGTGGCATCATAGAAACGTGGAATCAGATTAATAAGGCTGGTTTTTCCGCAGCCGGTGGCGCCTAAAATGGCGAAGGTTTCGCCGGCTTCAATGGTCAAATCAATACCGTCCAGTACCTTTTCATGCTCCATGCCCGGATAGGCAAAGGAAACGTTACGGAATTCGATTTTGCCCTTAGAGCCTCTGTCTGCAGGCAGAGTATTTCCACCCGAAATGGCAGGTGTACAGTCCAGAATTTCGGTAATACGTCTGCCGGAGGCCATTCCTCGGGAAACCGTCTGAAAAATCATCGACATACGCATTACAGCGTTCAAAATCTGGGAAATATATGTAATAGCCGCCATGACATTACCGGGAGTAAGGGCTCCGGCCTGTACCTGAATGGCACCTACCTTAATAATGGCTACAATGGAAATATTTAAAATAATATTCATAATCGGAGTCATATAGGAAAGCAACAGGAGTACATCCAGCTGAGTATGTACCAGACCATCGTTAGCGCTTTCAAAACGGTTCTTTTCGTAATCCTCCTTCACGTATGCCTTCACCACGCGGGAGCCGGAGACATTTTCCTGCATCACATTGTTCACACCATCCAGCTTTTCCTGAAGAACTGTGAAAAGAGGATTGGTTTTCCGTAGGAAGAATACCACCGTAAGGATGACCAGCGGCAGGGCACAGGCAACTACCACACCGAAGCTTAGGTCTAAGGAAAGCATGCACAGGATACCGCCGGCAAAAAGCAGAAAGGTACGCACGAAGCCACGGATGGCTTGCATTACCAGGTTTTGAACCTGTGTGATATCGTTGGTGACACGGGTAATCAGAGAGCCGGTGGTGAACTGGTCCGTCTGGGAAAAGGACAGGGACATAATTTTGGAAAAAGTGTCCTTACGCAGGTCGTTGCTGAAGTTCTGGGCACAAAGATTTGCAAAGACACCGGATAAAATACCACAAAGGCAGCCGATGAGAACAAGACCAATCATCTTTAGGCCTGTGGTGATGACCAGAGATAAATCCCCCACATTATTGTTGGAAAGCCCAAGCACGCCTTCATCTACGATGGTGCTCATTAGCTGGGGCTGTAACAGGTCCATGGATACCTCACCCAGCATGAAGATGGGAGCAAGGAGCGCAAAGAACCAGTATTTTTTCAAATACTTAAACATAGATACCTCCTGAATAATATGTAAAAAATGCACAAGTTAAATTAATTATAGCATAGAAAAACCATATTTTGCATGTGTTCTTTTGGGTAAAATTGTGGTATGATATTTTAGAGTATGTGATTAAATGGGGAGAGTAGGATGAAATATCGGAAACAATTTCGTCGCTTCTACGAAAAAGAAAAAAAATACCATAAAGCGGTAAGAGAATACGGCAGTGATATTCTTCAATCCAGAAACTTTCGGAAGACGAAAAAATTCATTCAGCATGGTAATATGACAGTGAATTCCCATTGTATCAATGTGGCAAAGTACAGTCTGGCAATCAGTGAAAAACTTCATATTCCGGTGGATAGGCGTAAGCTGATTCGCGGAGCACTGCTTCATGACTATTTTTTGTACGATTGGCATGATGATGAGCACAATAAATGGTATCGTTTTCATGGACTTAAGCATCCGAAGATTGCACTTCGAAATGCATCCAGGGAATATAGCCTGTCGGCGCAGGAGAGGGATATTATCAAAAAGCATATGTGGCCGTTGACCATTGTACCCCCCATGTGCAGGGAGGCATGGATTGTGACTACTGCTGATAAATGGTGTTCTTTGATGGAAACACTGAAGATTCATACAGGGCATGGAGCTCATAAATAATATATAGATAAGAGGAGAGAGTTATGAGAAAAACCAAAATTATTTGTACGATTGGACCATCCAGTGAGAGTGAAGAGAAGTTAGAGCAGCTGATGCGTGCGGGTATGAATGTAGCGCGTTTTAATTTTTCCCACGGTTCTCATGAGGAGCAGAAGAGAAAATTTGAGAGAGTTGTAAAGATTAGACACAAGGTAGGTTTGCCGGTGGCAACCCTGTTAGATACCAAGGGGCCGGAAATCCGTCTGAAGGATTTTGTGGACGGAAGAGTAGAGCTGGTCGCAGGACAGACCTTTACACTGACTACCGAGGAAATGATGGGTACCGCAGAGAAGGCAAGCATCACCTACCAGAATCTGAAGAAGGATGTAAAGGAAGGCATGTCAATACTGATTGATGACGGTCTCATCGAGATGAGAGTGGATAAAATCGAAGGCGAGGATATCGTCTGTACCGTTATCAATGGTGGCCCGGTTTCCAACCATAAGGGCGTGAATGTGCCGGGGGCCATTCTATCCATGCCTTATATCAGTGAGAAGGATAGGGCGGATATCGAGTTTGGTATCAAGATGGGCTTTGATTTCATTGCCTGCTCCTTTGCCAGAACCAAGGAAGATATTTTACAGGTTCGTGAAATCTTAAATGCCCACAGAAGTGATATTCAGATTATTGCCAAGATTGAAAATATGCAGGGTATCGAGAATCTGGAAGAAATCCTGAGTGTTTCTGATGGTATCATGGTTGCCCGTGGTGACATGGGTGTGGAGATTCCTTTGGAGGAAGTACCTGTACTGCAGAAGAAGATGATTAAAAAGGCGGTAGAGCAGGGCAAGCACGTTATCACCGCTACACAGATGCTGGAGTCCATGATTAAGAATCCCAGACCCACCAGAGCGGAGGCAACGGATATTGCCAATGCGATTTACGATGGTACCTCTGCCATTATGCTTTCCGGCGAGACTGCTGCCGGTGCTTATCCGGTAGAGGCAGTAAAGACCATGGCACGTATCGCCCAGACAACAGAGGAGCATATTGACTATCGTTCCAGAATGGACAAGCTGGGACTTCCGGCCAATCCGGATACCACCACTGCCATTTCCTATGCCGCATGTACCACAGCTATGGATTTACATGCAGCAGCCATTATTCCCATTACCATGTCCGGCTTTACCGCAGCCATGGTGGCAAAGTATAAGCCCAGCTGTAAGATTATCGGTTGTACCGTAAGCCAGAGAGTCAGCAAGCAGCTGAATATGCTCTGGGGTGTGCAGCCACTTCTGATTAAGGAAGCGGAGGATGCAGAGGACCTGTTTGCGGATGCAGTGAAGGAAGCAAAGCAGGCAGGAATGGTAAAGGTAGGGGATATCGTCATTATCACTGCCGGCGTGCCGCTGGGAATTTGCGGTCGTACCAATATGATTCGTGTAGTTGAGGTTGAATAGATTTAACATGGGGAAGATATTTTGTCTGATGGGGAAAAGCTCCACGGGGAAGGATACAATTTACAGAGAGCTGATAAAAAAGGGACTGGGGCTTACGCCAATTGTCCCTTATACCACCCGGCCCATCCGCATAGGGGAAGTGGATGGAAGGGAATATCATTTTACGGACGAAACAGGGTATCATGAGCTTTGGGAAGCGGGGAAGGTGATTGAAGCAAGGGCTTATGATACAGTGCATGGTATTTGGAGATATTTTACAGTAGCAGAGGACTCGCTGGATTTGGAAAAACAGGATTATTGCCTGATAGGTACCGTGGAGGCCTATGTAAATCTGAAAAAATACTTTGGAGAAGACAAAATATGTCCGATATTAATTGATATAGATGACGGTGAGAGACTGCAAAGGGCACTGACCAGAGAGCGCAAGCAAAGGGAGCCCAAGTATGAGGAGCTGTGCCGCCGTTTCCTGGCGGATTGTGAGGACTTTGCAGAGGATAAGCTTGTAAAAGCAGGTATTGAAAAGCGTTTTTATAACCGCAGGCTCTCCGACTGTATTGCAGAGATTGAGAGCTACATAGAAGACGTCCGATAGGAAGGAGGCATCGGCGTGGACATTAAAGTAAACAATATACAAAGTACCATACCGGTCGAGCATACTTCCCAGCAGGCACCTGTGGACGGCTCTTTTAAATTTACGCTGGCCAGCCATGTTCAGGAGGCGGAGCTGCAACAGCGACTGACGCTCCTCATGGAGCAGATTACCATGGAGGGAGAGAAAATCGGGAGGCGTAAGGATCTTCGGGATATGAAGCATTACCGGGGGCTTGTGAAGGAGTTTCTGAATGAGGTGGTGTATCGCTCCCACTCCTTTTCCAGAGAGAATTTTCTGGAGAGACGTGGAAGTCACAGGGTGCATGGAATTATTCGCCGGGTGGGTGAGCCTCTGGACGAATTGGCGCAGGAGCTGATGAAGGACGAGAAGGACAATCTGGCGATTTTGGCAAAGCTTGGGGAAATACGAGGCTTATTACTGGATATCTTTACGTAAGATAAAGGAAAGGTGGGGGAGACATGGCAGGTTTAAAGGATATTATCGGGCAGCAGCAGATTAAGGAGCATTTACATAACGCTTTAGCGACGGGAAAGGTATCCCATGCATATATTATCAATGGAGAAAAGGCATCGGGGAAGGAATATATTGCCCGGATTTTTGCCCGGACGCTGCAATGTGAGGCACAGGGGACGGAGCCCTGTGGGGAGTGCCGCAGCTGCAAGCAGGCACTAAGTAATAACCAGCCGGACATCATCCGTGTGACCCATGAAAAGCCGGGAACCATCAGTGTAGATGATATCCGCCTGCAGGTGAATAACGATATCGCCATTAAGCCTTACAGCAGCAAATACAAGGTGTATATTATTAATGAAGCAGAGAAGATGACGGTGCAGGCACAAAATGCCCTGCTTAAAACCTTAGAGGAGCCGCCGGCCTATGCAGTGATTATTCTGCTGGTATCCAATATCAATGCTCTTTTGCAGACTATTCTCAGCAGATGCGTGGTGCTTAATATGAAGCCGGTGGAGGACGAGCTGGTGCGCAGCTATCTGATGAGGGAGCTGCAGATTCCCGATTACAAGGCGGAGGTGTGCGTAGCCTTTGCCAGAGGAAATATCGGTAAGGCCAAGGCACTGGCGTCCAGCGAGGATTTTGACAATGTAAAGGCGGAGGCGTTGTCCTTGCTTAAGTATATCCAGGATATGGAGATTCAGGAAATCGTGGCCGCCATTAAGAAGATTAATGAGTACAAGCTGGAGGTCAGTGATTATTTGGATATCATCGCTGTATGGTACAGGGACGTACTTTTATATAAAGCCACAGGTGATTTAAATCACCTTATTTTCCGTGAAGAGATGGGTACTATCCGCAAGGTGGCATCCCGTAGCAGCTATGAGGGCATCGAAACGATTATCCGCGCCCTTGAGCAGGCCAAGAGACGGCTGGATGCCAATGTGAATTTTGACCTTGTGATGGAGCTTTTGCTGCTGACCATTCAGGAGAATGGGTAGGTAACAGCTCAGTGGCTTGACGGAACCGTTGTATTTCTATTTCCAAGAATATCTATGGTCTTTCATGGAAAGGTATGATAAAATAACAGCTGGTGCATGGCACCGATTAAGTAATAGTGAGGTTTATAGAGATGATTAAAGTAATTGGAGTAAGATTTAGAACTGCGGGAAAGATTTACTTTTTTGACCCGCTTACCTTTGATATAAAGAGAGGCGACCACGTTATCGTGGAGACTGCCAGGGGTATTGAGTTTGGTACGGTTGTGGGAGATATCCGCCAGGTGGAGGAGGATAAGGTTATCCAGCCATTAAAGCCGGTGCTTCGCATTGCTACCGAGCGGGATGTGCAGCAGGAAGCAAACAATAAGGAAAAGGAAAAAGAGGCATATAAGGTATGTCTGGAAAAGATTCGCAAGCATGGCTTGGAAATGAAGCTGATTGATGCAGAGTATACCTTTGATAACAATAAGGTGCTGTTTTACTTTACCGCCGACGGACGTATTG
>CAZOSU010000101.1:0-8405 GCA_964582515.1 uncultured Acetatifactor sp.
GTGACCTGCTTTTGCTTTTTTGAGCATTTCGCTTGCTGAAACTAACATAAGACATTCCCTCCGTGTACGTTAATTTTTAACATCTATGCTCACTATAACACATTCTGTCAAAAAAAGAAACCTATTTGTTAAATTTTTACCAAATTTATCATAAAAGCTCAGCCAATGGCGCGTCTGAAATTTTGCATTATTTATGCCAGAGCCCCGTGCAGGAAAAGCTCAATATCTTCCACTGCCTGATTTTCATCCTGACCCTCTGCCATAACGGTAACGGTCTCACCATTATCCAGACCAAGACCCATCATACCCATGATACTCTTTGCATTTACCTTCTTGCCGCCTGCCTCTAAATAAATGCGACTGTCATACTTGCTTGCCACCTGTACCAGTACTGCTACCGGTCTTGCTTCAAGTCCATTCTGTAACTTGATTTCCACTGATTTCTTTGTCATAATCTCCTCCTCTTGTGTACTGCCTCTCCATTCGCAGTATCACATCCTTTGACGCATTGCGCCTTTCTCTCTACATAAAACACTTCCGTGCTATGCTCTGAATTTTTCTGCAAGCTCGCTTAGCTTGCGTAATCTGTGGTTAACACCGGATTTTCCCACCTTTGGTTCCAGATACTCACCAAGCTCCTTCAAACTGGCCTCCGGATATTCCAACCGTACCTCCGCCATCTGTCTGAGTGCAGGCTGCAGATTTCGGAGTCCATAATGGTCCCGCAGATACTCAATATCCTCTATCTGACGATTCGCCGCATTCACGGTCTTGGTAATATTCGCCGCTTCACAGTTCACCTTTCGGTTGATGGAATTACGCATATCCTTCAAAATCCTTAAGTTCTCCAGATTCATCAGCGCCACCGGAGCCTCCATGATATTTAAAAGCTCCACTATACTCTCGCTCTCCTTGATATAAACCACATAATATTTCTTCCGCAAAATAATCCTGGCTTCAATCTGAAACTCTCCGATGATTTTCTGGAGCTGCCCAGCCTTTTCCTCATCGGTACAGACAAATTCCAGGTGATACCCCTTTTCCGGATCGCTCATGGAACCTACGCCCAGGAAAGCCCCTCTAAGGAATGCTCTCTTACAACAGGAATTGCGGAGAAGTGCTTCGTCCACAGGTTCTCTCAAATCCCCTATGGTTTCAAACAAAAGCTCCAGCTCCTCTTCTCCCACGGCACAATCAGCCTCTATATTAAATGCTTTTTTCAATAATGTAAAGGCTTTTGTTACCGTACTTTCATTTTCCGTCTGAAATCCCACAAAAAAAGCTCCGTCTTTATCTTTACCATATTGGCCACAAAAATGCAAGATGGCAGATAATTCTGCCACCCTGCAATGTCTCGCAATATTTGTATGCTTTGCTAATTCTTCTTTTACACTATAAGAAAAAGACATTTACCTTCTCCTCTTATTTTCCTCGATAATCTACATCTCTATGATGAATGGTGATACCATAGTTTCCCTGGTCCTTCATTCTTCTATACAGCTCATTGGCCAGAGTCACACTGCGATGCTTCCCTCCGGTACAGCCGATAGCCACTACCAGACGATACTTTCCCTCTTTCACATAATTGGGCAGTAAAAACTCCAGCATATCCGACAGCTTCACCAAAAATGCCTCAGATTCAGCAAAGCCCATTACATAATCCTGCACTGCCTTATCATTTCCGGTCTGGGTCTTCAGCTCATCAATGTAGAAGGGGTTGGGCAGGAAACGCACATCAAATACCAAATCCGCATCCGCCGGTATCCCATGCTTAAACCCAAAGGAGATTACATTAATCATCAGACTATTGTAATCCTTATCCTTTACAAAAATGCGGTCCAGCTCTTCCTTCAGCTCTCTGGTAAGGAGTGTGGAGGTATCAATGACATAATCTGCCATCTTCTTAATCTCTTTCAGCACCTCCCGTTCACGACGCACACCATCCTCAATACGGTCCCCTTCGGCATTTAAGGGATGAAGTCGTCTGGTTTCCTTATATCCTTTAATCAGCACGGCTTCACTGGCATCCATGAAAAGAATCTCAATGGTATGCCCCTGCTTCCGAAGATCCGCAATAATTCTGGTGGTACCCGCAAAGGACTCTCCCGCTCTGGCATCCAGTCCCAGCACTACCTTAGTAATATTATTTTCCGGCATTGCACAAAGCTGTACAAATTTGTCAATCAAAGATACGGGCAGATTATCTACACAATAATACCCCGCGTCCTCCAGCATTTTTAATGCGGTACTCTTTCCACCGCCACTCATACCGGTAATCACTACAAATCGCATCAATGCACCTTCTCCCTAAGATTAAATAACTATTCCCCATACCATTTGGCTCTAAATAGCTATGACTCCAAATAGATAACCTCCGGCTCTAGGGAAACTCCGAATTTCTCTTTCACCGTATTCTGTATATGAGCCATCAGCTGCCGCACATCCTCTGCGGTTGCATCTCCCGCATTAATCACAAAGCCGCTGTGCTTCTGAGATACCTGCGCGCCGCCCACAGCGCAGCCCTTTAAGCCGGCCTCCTGAATCAACGCTCCGGCAAAATACCCCTCCGGCCTTTTGAAGGTACTTCCGGCACTGGGATATTCCAAAGGCTGCTTTTCCCGGCGTCTGGCCGCTAAATTATCCATTTTTTCCTTAATGACAGCCTTGTCATCATGTTTCAGCTGCACGCATACCTCCGTCACAATATAAGGATATTTCTTAATCAGACTGGTGCGGTAGCCAAACTCCATGGACGCATTATCAAATACCAGCTCCTCACCGAACTTATCCATTACTGTCACCTGCGTAATTACATGCTTAAGCTCTCCACCATAGGCTCCGGCATTCATTACCGTTCCGCCACCGATGGTACCGGGAATCCCCGCTGCAAATTCAAAGCCGCCAAGCCCATTTTCCAATGCAGCCCGGGCCACCCTGGCAAGGGGTGCTCCTGCCTGACAAATCAGGCAATCCTCCTCCACGGTAATCCGGCTCATTTTGTCCCCGATTTCCAGTATCACTCCACGGTATCCTTCGTCTGATACCAGAAGATTGCTGCCATTCCCCAATACATAATAGGGAACCTCCACCTGACCAAGATATTTTAGTACCTTCGTCAACTGCTCTTTGCCGGTAATACGTGCCAGCACGTCCGCATCCCCACCAATGCGGAAGGTTGTATGTTTCTTCATGGACTCGCTTACAAGAACATTCTCCTCTCCAAGCAAGCTCTGTAAAGAATTTATTATCGCCTTACTAATCAAATTTACCTCCGGGGGCTGCAGCTTATTTTATTACCAGTGCTGCCGCGCCGTAAATACCTGCATCATTCCCAAGGGTTGCAAGGGCAAACTGTGCACTTTTGCAACCATGGAATGCATATTTCTCATATGCAGGCTTAATATAATCAAATAAAATATCTCCGGCCTTGGATACACCGCCGCCGATAACAAATATTTCCGGGTTAACTACTGCCGCTACTGCCGCAAGTCCCTTCCCCAGATAGTCACCAAACTGCTCTGCAATCTGGATTGCCACATCATCTCCGGCCTTTACTGCATCAAATACTGCCTTCGCAGAAAGCTGCCCCTGCCTAAGCACGCTTGGCTTCTCATCCTTTGCCAGTCTTCTTTTTGCCAGCCGTACTACACCGGTAGCAGATGCGTACTGCTCCAGGCACCCACTGTTCTTACAGCCGCAGATTTCTGTTTCCCCATCCTCAATGTGGATGTGGCCAATCTCCCCACCGGCGCCGGTAGCACCGGTTACCATCCTGCCGCCGATGATGATTCCACCGCCTACGCCGGTTCCCAACGTTACCGCTACCATATTGGAATGGCCCTTGCCACCGCCCTGCCACATTTCGCCCAAGGCCGCCACGTTGGCATCATTTCCCGCCTTCACCGGAAGATTTATGTAGCCTCCAAGCACCTTGGGAATATTGAATACATCCCATCCAAGATTTACTGCCTTAAATACCGTACCCTCCTCATCAATAGGCCCCGGTGCACCTACACCTATGCCAATAACATCGGTTACGGTAATATGCTTCTCCTCCATCACAGCCTTAATACTCTCTGCAATATCCGGAAGGATTCCTTCTCCGTTATTCTCCGTCACAGTAGGAATCTCCCATTTTTCAAGCACACAGCCCTCTCTATCGAAAAGTCCCATTTTCACGGTGGTACCACCGATATCTACTCCAAATGCGTATTTACTCAAAGCCTTATCTCCCTTCAATATCTCTTCGGATTAACTTTCCGTGAACATTGGGTTAAGCACAAGTGCCTGCGCCTGACCCAATGTCCACGGAGACCTGATTCTTATTTTATTTAGTCCTCTTCGTCTTCCATGCGGCGACGGGCCAGATTTCTCTGCACACGGGCATAGAGCTCCTGTGCTGCATTGTAGCCCATCTTCTTCTGACGATGATTAACAGCTGCCGATTCACAGATAACCGCCAGATTTCGACCCGGTCTGATGGGAATATTGTGACATACAACCTTGTTACCAAGATATTCCGTATATGTCTCTTCAAGACCTAAGCGGTCATATTCTTTATCCTTATCCCACTCCTCCAAACGAATTACCAAATCGATGGACTGGGTATCCTTTACAGAGGATGCACCAAAAAGTGCCTTCACATCTACGATACCGATACCCCGCAGCTCAATGAAATGCTTGGTTACATCCGGTGCACTACCGATTAAGGTATCATCACTTACCTTACGAAGCTCTACCGCATCATCCGTTACCAGACGATGACCACGCTTAATAAGCTCCAGCGCTGCCTCCGATTTACCTCTTCCACTTTCACCGGTAATCAACACGCCTTCACCATATACGTCCACCAATACACCATGTACCGTCATGCACGGAGCCAGCTGTACATTCAGCCAACGGATAGCCTCTGCCATGAAGGAGGAGGTGGATACCTTGGTGGCAAGCACCGGCACATTATGTTTAATGGCCAACTCTAAAAACATATCGTCCGGGCGCAAATCCCTGCTGAATACCACTGCCGGAATATCATAGGACAGAAGCTGCTCATACATCTGATGCTTCCTTTCCTGCTCCAGCTCCTCTAAATAGGTATACTCCACAAATCCGATTACCTGCACACGATTACAGTCAAAATGCTGATAATATCCCGCTAACTGAAGCGCCGGCCTGTTGATATCCGGCTGTGTCACACGGATTTTGGATACATCGATTTCCGGTGTAAGATTTACTAATTTGGTTTTATCAATTAATTTCTGTAAGCCAATACTTGCCATCTTATGTCCCCCTGTGTTATAGCTGCAAATAATTTTACGAACCATTCAGAGCCACAAAACAGGCCTCCTCAGACAGACGCCAAGCACCTGTTTTAATATAATCCACACGTCTCTGAATTGATATAATTTTACCATATCAGAAACAAAATTACTACAACGGGATTATGATTTCTCACCATGGAAAAATGCGTAAATTCCCTCTGCAATGTGTAGGGGAATCTCCGGAATCTCACTGATTTGCTCTGCCGTAGCCCCTTTCACATCCTCTATGGACTTAAAATGCCGCATCAAAGCCTTTCTTCGGGTAGGTCCTACGCCGGGAATATCATCCAGCACAGACTTTACCTGCGCCTTGCTTCGCAGGGATTTGTGATATTCTATGGCAAAACGATGGGCCTCATCCTGCACTCTGGTAATCAGCTTAAAGCCCTCACTATGGGTATCGATGGGTATCTCCACGTTATTATAATACAGGCCCCGCGTGCGATGGTTGTCATCCTTTACCATGCCACAGACCGGTATATCAATATGAAGCTCGCTTAATACAGAAAGAGCGATATTTACCTGACCCCGGCCGCCATCCATCAGAAGTAAATCCGGGAATCTGGTAAAGCTTCCATACTCCTTCTCCAAATCCTTCTCCGCCAGCTCCCTGCTTTCCTCCATCCCATGCAGAAAACGTCTTGTCAGCACCTCCCGCATGCAGGCATAATCATCCGGTCCTGCTACGGTCTTCATGCGGAATTTGCGGTAATCGCTCTTTTTTGGCTTCCCCTTCTCAAATACCACCATGGAGCCTACATTTTCAAAGCCGCTGGTATTGGAAATATCAAAGGCCTCCATACGTTCAATGCCCGGCAAATCCAGCCATCCTGCGATTTCCTTCATGGCACCGATGGTGCGTCCTTCCTCACGCTTTAATCGTTCCTTGTCCTGACTTAATATCAGCTTGGCATTCTGGGCCGCCAGCTCCACAAGCTTTTCTTTCTGCCCTATCTTGGGCACACGAAGGTACACTCTCGCACCTCTGCGCTCCGTCAGCCACTTCTCTATCAGTTCTCTGTCCGCCACCTCATATTGCAGCATCAGCTCCTTGGGAACAAAAGGCGTCCCTGCATAGAACTGCTTGATGAAATCCTCTAAAATCTGTGGTTTTTCCTGTTCTGCCACATGCATCATATAATAATGCTCCCGACCAATCAGCTTCCCACCTCGTACAAAGAATACCTGTACCACCGCTTCCTTTTCATCCTTGTACAGTGCGATGATATCCTTATCTTCCAGGTCAGAGTCCGTAATCTTCTGCTTCTGGGAGACACTTCGCACACTAGTAAGCAAATCCCGATATTTGGCCGCCTCTTCAAATTCCAGATTTTCCGAAGCCTCCAGCATTTTCCCTTCCAGCTCCTTTAAAATCATATTGTAGTTGCCATTTAAGAATTCCAGTGCACCCGCTATCTGCTGACGATATTGCTCCTTGCTGATATATCCCTGACAGGGAGCCAGGCACTGCTTAATATGATAGTTCAGGCAAGGTCTGTCACAGCCCATATCTCTGGGAAGATTCCTGTTACAGGTACGCAGCTGATATAGCTTGTTTAACAAATCGATGGTATCCTTCACTGCCGATGCGCTGGTATAGGGTCCGAAATACTTAGACTTATCCTTCTTCATTTCTCTGGAAAAGAGTATCCGGGGATACTCCTCTCCCAGCGTCACCTTGATATAGGGATAGGTCTTATCATCCTTTAAAAGCGTATTGTACTTGGGTGAATATTCCTTAATCAGGTTGTTTTCCAGTACCAGAGCCTCCAGCTCCGAATCTGTCACAATATATTCAAAACGTGCGATAAGGGTCACCATTTTATCAATCATGGGGCCTCTGCCAATGTTTTCACGAAAATAAGAGCGCACACGATTATGCAAATTTATGGCTTTCCCCACATACAAAATCGTATCCGCGTCATCACGCATGATATATACACCGGGGCTTCCCGGCAGCTTTTTCAGTTCCTCGTCAAAATTAAATTTCATAGTCTTATATATGCAAGTAGGACCTTAATATTTCCACAGAAACACTAAGGCCCGTATGCTTACCTCTCGGTATTATTTATTCACATTAATCTAAGGTTCCACCGGAAAAACGTCCCGTGTCCTTCTTCGGCTCCGATGGTGCCTGTGTAGTGTCATCCACCGTGATGTCGATAACAGGCGGCGCGGGAAGCACCACTTCCTTTACAGGCTCCTCTTCCCCAGAAGCCTCATCCTCTATTTTAGCCTCAGGAGCATCCTTCTTTTCCCCGGAAGAATCCTCATCCTTCTTCTCCTCCGGCTCATCAAGTCCCTTCAATTCCCGGAAAATCTTCATAAATTCTTTTCCGG
This sequence comes from uncultured Acetatifactor sp., assembly GCA_964582515.1. Lineage (GTDB taxonomy): Bacteria > Bacillota > Clostridia > Lachnospirales > Lachnospiraceae > Acetatifactor. The sequence goes on from CAZOSU010000101.1 coordinate 7,659, forward strand.
TAATGGTTTCCTTCTCAATCAGGAACTCTGCCAGCTTATCCATAATCTCACGGTTTTCGCTAAGGAGCTCTTTCGCCTTCTCATAGCTTTCCTTTAGGATGGCAACCACCTCTGCATCAATCTCTGCTGCGGTGGTATCACTACAGTTCAGGGTAGCTGTGCCGCTTAAGTACTTGCTTTCCACGGTAGCAAAGCCTACCAGACCAAACTTCTTACTCATACCATACTGGGTAATCATAGCCTTGGCAATGTCGGTAGCCTTTTCAATATCATTTGCCGCACCGGTAGTTACAGTATCAAATACAATTTCTTCTGCAGCACGACCACCCAGATAGCCCACCAGCATATCACGCAGCTCTGCTTCGGTATTTAAGTACTTCTCTTCCTCCGGCACATGCATTACATAGCCCAGCGCACCCATGGTACGGGGCACGATGGTAATCTTCTGCACAGGCTCAGAATTCTTCTGCAGGGCGCTGATCAGCGCGTGGCCCACCTCATGATAAGAAACGATTCTGCGTTCCTCCTTGCTCATGATGCGGTCTTTCTTTTCCTTACCTACCAGCACCTGCTCCACTGCCGCAAACAGGTCCTGCTGGTTTACGAACTGACGGCCTTCCTTAACAGCATTGATTGCCGCCTCGTTGATCATATTGGCCAGATCGGAACCCACCGCACCGCTGGTCGCCAGTGCAATGGCATCCAAATCTACGGTTTCATCCATCTTTACATCCTTGGCATGTACCT